>CALCWL010000142.1 GCA_937906285.1 uncultured Rhodanobacter sp.
CGAAGTTCAAGGGCAACCTGATCGCGCACTACAGCTTCACCCTCGGTGACAGCGACGCATTCGTGCAGGCGGCACTGGTCCATGTCGGCAAGCGCACGACCGACCTGCGCCTGAGCGAGCGCGCGCTGCTCGGCGACCTGCCCGCCTACACCACCGTGGACCTGTCCGCCGGCGTGCAGAAAGGCAGCTGGTCGGCCGACGTCTACGTCAACAACGCCTTCGACAAGCGCGCCGCGCAGTACAAGTACACCGAGTGCGGCGTTGACGTCTGCGGCGCGCACGGCGTGGTCGCGCAGTACCCGAACGGGCAGGTCTACACCGGCTACAGCCTGCCGCGCACGATCGGCATCCGCTTCAAGCAGGAGTTCTGAGGACGCCCTGATTCTGCTCGTCATCCCGGCACAAGCCGGTGCATCGCGGCACCGGGATTCCCGCTTGCGCCGGAATGACGAGCAAGAGTGCCCGGGCCTTCCACAAGCCGTCCGGTACACACCGGTGTCACGCTCACGCCGCGCACCGGCGGCGCCCTGCCTGGGCCGCGGGGCGCGCCTGATGTGACGCAGCGTCGAATCCCTCGATCCGCGGGCGCGCTAAAGTGGCGCTGCCGGCACCGTCCGCCCGTCCGCGCAACAAGCGCCGGGTTCGTGTCGGGCGATGATCCACGCGATGAGGCTTCCCATGGTTCGTATGCGCTGCCCGTGGTTTCTGTCCCTTTCCCTGGCGCTGGCATGCGCGGGCAGTGCCCATGCCACCGGTACCGGCGCTTCGCCCAGGCCGACGCACTACGCCGACTGGCCGTCCATCCGCAATCCGTGGCCCGCCGACCCGGCGCTGGAACAGCGCGTGCGCACGATCGTGGCCGGCATGACGCTGGCGCAGAAGATCGGCCAGATGACCCAGGCCGAAATCAAGTCGATCACGCCGGCGCAGGTGAAGCAGTACTACATCGGCTCGGTGCTCAACGGCGGCGGTTCCTGGCCGGGGAAGAACAAGCACGCCGGCATCGGCGACTGGCTCACCCTGGCCGACCGTTATCGCGACGCCTCGATGGCCACCGATGCGAAGGTGAAGATCCCGGTGATCTGGGGCACCGACGCGGTGCACGGCGACAACAACGTGTTCGGCGCCACCCTGTTCCCGCACAACATCGGGCTGGGCGCGGCGCATGACCCGGCGCTGATCGAGGCCATCGGCGAGGCCACCGCGCGCTCGGTGCGCGCCACCGGCATCGACTGGGCCTTCGCGCCCACGCTGGCGGTGGCGCAGGACGTGCGCTGGGGCCGCACCTACGAGAGCTTTTCCAGCGAGGCGCCGCTGGTGCGCGAGTACGCGCAAGCCTACGTCACCGGGCTGCAGGGCAACTTCGACGACTACCACGTGATGGCCACCGCCAAGCACTTCATCGGCGATGGCGCCACCTGGAACGGCGTCGACGAAGGCCAGGCCCGGGTCAGCCAGCAGGACATGATCAACGTGCACGGCGCCGGCTACCTCGGCGCGCTGCGCGCCGGCGTGCTGAGCGTGATGGCCTCCTACAACAGCTGGGACGATGTGGCCGACGGCGTCGACTACGGCAAGATGTCCGGCGCCCGCGCGCTGCTCACCGGCGCGCTGAAGGAGAAGATGGGCTTCGACGGTTTCGTGGTGTCCGACTGGAACGCGATCGGCCAGCTGCCCGGCTGCAGCAATGCCAGCTGTCCGCAGGCAATCAACGCCGGCATCGACATGGTGATGGTGCCCGACGACTGGAAGGCCTTCATCGCCAACACCACCCGGCAGGTCGAGGACGGCCGGATCCCGATGAGCCGCATCGACGACGCGGTGAGCCGGATCGTGCGCGCCAAGCTGCGCATGGGTCTGTTCGGCAAGCGGCCCTTGCAGCGCGAAGGTGCGGGCGACGCCGCTGCCCTGCAGCACCGCGAGCTGGCGCGCCGCGCGGTGCGCGAGTCGCTGGTGCTGCTGAAGAACAACCACCGCGCGCTGCCGCTGAAGGCCGGCGCGAAGATCCTGGTGGTCGGCAAGACTGCCGACAGCCTGCCGAACCAGGTAGGTGGCTGGTCGCTGAGCTGGCAGGGTGACGGCAACAACAACGCCGACTTCCCGCACGGCGAGACGATCCTGGCCGGCATCCGCGCCGCCGACGGCGCGGCGGATGTCAGCTACAGCCCGACCGCCGCCGGCATCGACCTCGCGCCGTTCGACGCCATCGTGGCGGTGATCGGGGAAACGCCGTATGCGGAGATGAAGGGCGACATCAAGCTGCCGGCCACGCTGCGCCACAGCGATCGCTACCCGGAGGACCTCGCCGTGCTGCAGACCGTGGCCAAGGCGCACAAGCCGGTGGTGACCGTGTTCGTGTCCGGGCGCCCGCTGTTCGTCAACGACCTGCTCAACCTGTCCGATGCTTTCGTGGCGGCGTGGCTGCCGGGGACCGAGGGTGGCGGCGTGGCCGACGTGCTGTTTGCCCGCGCCGGCGGCGCAACTCCGCACGATTTCCGCGGCACGCTGTCGATGCCCTGGCCCGGGGTGCCCTGCCCTTACCAGGGCGCTGACCACGACCAGGCCTGGCTGTTCGCTCCCGGCTATGGCCTGCGTTACGCGGCGGCGCACGACGTGAAAACGCTGCCCACCTGGCCGGCGGTCCGCGCCTGCGCCAAGCCGGGCACGCCGTGACGAGCCGCGTCTCCTGCATGCCGCGCCAGACCACGCTTCCGGCCAACATGCCGCATGGATGAGGTTCGCGGCGTTCCGCGCTGGTTCGCCATCGCACCATTCGCGCTGATCTCGCTGCTGGCGCTGCTGGCGCTGCGGCTGGCGCTGCGCCCGGCGGTGCCGCTGGTCGTCCCTGTCGCGCCGGTCATTCAGCCGAGCGGCCCCGGCATCGAGCTGTGGTTGAGCACGCAGGATCGCCGCCTGCGACTGGCGCGCCAGGCCGAGGTGCCGGCCGGCGACCCGACATCGACGCCCGCCGACGTGGTCATCGACACCAGCAGGACCTACCAGTCCATCGTCGGCTTCGGCGCGGCATTGACCGACGCCTCGGCCTGGCTGCTGCAAAACAAGCTCAGCGCACCGGCACGCCATGCGCTGCTGCTCGAACTGTTCGGGCCGCCGCCCGGGCTCGATTTCAACATGGTCCGGCTGACCATCGGCGCCTCGGATTTCTCGCTGCAACCGTACACGCTGGACGACATGCCTGCCGGCGAGGTCGACCCCGAGCTGCAGCATTTCAACGTCGCGGCCAACGTGCCCTACCTCATCCCCACCGTGCAGGAGGCGCTGGCGATCGACCCGCAGCTGCGCATCATCGCCTCGCCGTGGAGCGCGCCGGCGTGGATGAAGACCAGCGCCAACCTGATCGGCGGCAGCCTGCTCGAAGAGTACGAGGCGGCCTATGCGCAATACCTGGTGAAGTACGTCGACACTTATCGCAGCTACGGCATTCCGATCTTCGCGCTGACCCTGCAGAACGAGCCCGGCTTCGTGCCGCTGACGTACCCGGGCATGCTGCTCTCCGCGGAGCAGCGCGCGCGCATCGTCGCGCAGTACCTCGGCCCGGCGCTGGCCGGACGCAGGCCGCCCACGCGCATCCTCGGCTGGGATCACAACTGGGACGAACCGCAGCAACCGCTGGACGTGCTCTACGACGCCGAAGCCGCCCGCTACCTGGACGGCATCGCCTGGCACTGCTACCGCGGCACGCCCGGCGCGCAGAGCGACGTGCACCGCGCCTTTCCGCGCAAGGACGCCTACATCACCGAGTGTTCCGGCGGCGACTGGGAATCCAGCAAGCACGGCGAACTGCTCTGGTTCGCGCGCGACCTGCTGCTCGGCGGCCTGCGCAACTGGGCGCGCGGCGTGGTGTACTGGAACCTGGCGCTGGACGAGAACCACGGCCCGCATTTCGGCGGCTGCGACACCTGCAAGGGCATCGTCACCATCGACTCGCGCACCGGCGCGGTGAGCCGCAACGACGAGTACTACGCGTTCGCCCACTACAGCCGCTTCGTCCACTCCGGCGCCGTGCGCATCTGGTCCACCGACACCGGCGACGACATCAAGAACGTCGCCTTCCGCAATCCCGACGGCGGCTCGATCGTGCTGGTGCTGATCAACGGCAAGACCGTGCCGCACGACGTCTCCGTGCAGCAAGGCGAGCTCGACTTCCGCTACACCATGCCGGCCGAAAGCGTGGCGACCTTCGTGTGGCAGGCGGCTGCCGCCGCGGCCAAGCCGGCCACCGCCGCCACCATCGCGCCACCCGCGACGCCCGGCGGCGCCGGCCGACCGGGCGCTACTCCACGGTGACCGACTTGGCGAGGTTGCGCGGCTGGTCGACGTCGGTGCCGCGCAGCACGGCGACGTGGTAGGCGAGCAGCTGCAGCGGCACGGTGAACACGGCCGGGGCGATGAAGTTGCCGCCGGACTGCACGCGCAGGGTCACGCCGTTGCCGGCGGTATCGTCCATGCCGGCCGCGCCGTCGGCGAACACGATCAGGCGGCCGCCGCGGGCACGCACTTCCTGCAGGTTTGATTTCAGCTTGTCCAGCAGCGGGCCGTTGGGCGCCACCGCCACCACCGGCATGTCCTCGTCGACCAGCGCCAGCGGGCCATGCTTGAGTTCGCCGGCGGGGTAGGCCTCGGCGTGGATGTAGGAAATTTCCTTGAGCTTGAGCGAACCTTCCAGCGCCACCGGGTAGTGCGCGCCGCGGCCGAGGAACAGCGCGTGCTGCCGATGGATGAAGTCGCCGGCCAGCTCGATGATCGCCGGCTCCAGCTTCAGCGCATTCTCGATCGCGCGTGGCAGGCGCTGCAGTTCCTCGCACAGCGCCGCGTAGCGCTGCGGGTCGAGGCCGTTGCGGTGCGCCAGCTCCAGCGTCAGCAGGGCCAGACCGGCCAGTTGCGTGGTGAAGGCCTTGGTCGAGGCCACGCCGATCTCGGGGCCGGCGCGGGTCATCAGCTTGAGGTCCGCCTCGCGCACCAGCGACGATTCCGGCGAGTTGCAGATGACCAGGGTGCCGAGATAGCCGCGACGGCGCGACTCGCGCATCGCGGCCAGCGTGTCGGCGGTTTCGCCCGACTGCGAAATCGCCAGGAACAGCGTGCCCGGCGGCACCACCGTCTCGCGGTAGCGGTACTCGCTGGCCACCTCCACCGCGACCGGCAGGCGCGCGAACTCCTCGATCCAGTATTTGGCCACCAGACCGGCGTGGTAGCTGGTGCCGCAGGCGATGATATGCACGCCGCGGGTGGCCGCGAGCAGCGCCTCGCTGTCGATGCCGAAGATGTTCGGCAGCACGCCGTGCGGGCCGATGCGCGCCTCCAGCGTGTCGGCCACCGCGCGCGGCTGCTCGAAGATTTCCTTCTGCATGTAGTGGCGATATTCCCCGCGCTCGACCGCGTCGGTGGACAGCTCGCTCTCGTACACCTTGCGCTCGACCGGCGTGCCGTCCAGCGCGAACACCTGCACGCTGTCGCGGGTGATTTCCACCACGTCGTCCTCGTCCAGGTGCAGCATCTTGTTGGTGACCTGGATCAGCGCCTGCGCGTCGGAGCCGAGGAAGTTCTCGCCGATGCCGAGGCCGACCAGCAACGGGGCGCCGCGGCGCGCGCCGACCACGCGATCGGGCTCGTCGCTGCTGAGCACGGCGATCGCGTAGGCGCCTTCCAGTTCGCGCACGGTGGCCAGCACCGCCTCGCGCAGCTTCAGGCCCTGGCCGATGCGGCGGTCGATCAGCGCCGCCATCACCTCGGTGTCGGTTTCCGAAGTGAACACGTGGCCGCCCGCCTGCAGTTCGGCGCGCAGGCTGGCGTAGTTCTCGATGATGCCGTTGTGCACGATCGACACCCGGCCGGCAATGTGCGGATGCGCGTTCGCCTCGTTCGGCACGCCGTGGGTGGCCCAGCGGGTATGCGCGATGCCGGTGCCGCCGGACAGCGGATCGGCCAGGTACAGCGCCTCCATCTCGCGCACCTTGCCCTTGGCGCGCACGCGACGGATCGCGCCGTGGTCGAGCACGGCGACGCCGGAGGAGTCGTAGCCGCGGTATTCGAGCGCTTTCAGGCCGGCGATGAGCAGCGGGGCGACATCGCGTTGGGCTACGGCAGCAACGATTCCACACATGGGCGGAGCTTCCTTCGGTTCTGGCCAGGGTCGCCCCGGGCCGTGTTGAAAGTGCCTGGCGCGGCGGATCAGTTCACCTTGCGGCGCAGCCAGTTCAGCAGGTCGATGCGGGTGATCAGGCCGAGGAAATCGTCGCCGTCGACCACGATCGCCACGTGGCCGCGCTCGAACACCGGCAGCAGCGACTCGATCGGCGAGCGCACGTCGAGCCGGTGCAGGTCGGCGATCATCGCGGTGGACACCGGGTCGCGGAAGCGCGTCTCGTCGGCGTGCACGTGCAGCAGCACGTCCGACTCGTCGACGATGCCGACCAGCTTGCGGCCGTCCATCACCGGCAACTGCGACACGTCGTACAGCTTCATGCGGTTGTAGGCGGTGATCAGCAGCTCGTTCGGGCCGACCACCACGGTGTCGCGCTGGGCGAACGGGCGCAGCAGCAGGTCGCGCAGGTCGCCGTGCTGCTCGCGCTCGATGAAGCCGTTGTCGAGCATCCAGTAATCGTTGTACAGCTTGGACAGGTACTTGTTGCCGGTGTCGCAGACCAGGGTCACCACGCGCTTGCGATGGGTCTGCTCGCGGCAATAGCGCAGCGCCGCGGCGACCAGGGTGCCGGTGGACGAGCCACCCAGCACGCCTTCCTTCGCCAGCAGCTCGCGCGCGGTGAGGAAGCTCTCCTTGTCGGAGATCGCGTAGGCCTTCTTGACCCGGGTGAAGTCGCTGATGCTCGGCAGGAAGTCCTCGCCGATGCCTTCGACCATCCAGCTGGCGGACTTGGTCGAGAGCGTGCCCTCGTTGATGTACTGCGCCAGGATCGAGCCAACCGGATCGGCCAGGATCAGCTCGGTCTGCGGCGAATGTTCGGCGAAGAACTTCGACAGCCCGCTCAGCGTGCCGGACGAGCCGCAGCCGACCACCACGGCATCTACCTTGCCGTCCATCTGCTCCAGGATCTCCGGACCGGTGCTGGCGATGTGCGCGGCCGGGTTGTCGGGGTTGCCGAACTGGTTGATGAAGTAGGCGCCGGGCGTCTCGCGGGCGATCCGCTCGGCCATGTCCTGGTAGTACTCGGGGTGGCCCTTGGCCACGTCGGAGCGGGTCAGCACCACCTCGGCGCCCATCGCCTTGAGGTTGAAGATCTTCTCCCGGCTCATCTTGTCCGGCACCACCAGGATCAGCCGGTAGCCCTTCTGCTGCGCGACCAGGGCCAGGCCCAGGCCGGTGTTGCCGGCGGTGCCCTCGACCAGGATGTCGCCCGGGCGGATGCGCCCGTCCTTCTCGGCGCCCTCGATCATCGACAGGCCGATGCGGTCCTTGATCGAGCCGCCGGGGTTGGCGCTCTCGAGCTTCAGGAACAACTCGCACGCTCCCGTGTCGAGGCGTCGCGCGCGAACCATCGGGGTGTGTCCGATCAGTTCGAGGACACTCTGGTGAACCGTCATGGGGGCTCCGTCGCTGGCGTGGCGGCGTCGGCGCAAAGCCGTGGCCGCAGAACCGCCATGATAACCGAGCCGCCGGATACGCTGCGGCCCCGGCAATCTTCCCGATGACTGTTCAGGGAAGACCCGGGGCCGCGCCAGCGAACCGTTACATCAGTGGATGAGGTGCGCCCTGTCTGCCCACATGCGCTCCAGCCGCGCCTTGGCCATCAGTTTCTCCTTCTTCATGCCGGCGAGGGTGGCGTCGTCAATGGGAAGTACGCCGATGTCGGCGTCGTGCACCTTGCTGTCGAGCTCCCGATGGTGCTGGTAAAGCCGGCGGAACTCCGCGTCCGCCTTCATCAATGCCTCGACATCATCGCGCTGCTGGTTTTCGAACATGATCCGACCTCCTGCGAGTGAACGGACGGTTGCCGCCAGGCTGGCGGCCCGCCGACAGCTGAACCGGCGCACACCCACGACCCGCGCCGGTCGACCGGAACGCAGGTGGGGATCTGAACGTGGAATGGGCGCATGATTCAGGTCAGTAACCCCGGTGGCCTGGATGCCTCCCGGGGCTTTGACCCTACTCCGCCGATCTGGCCCGTGCAAGCTGTCGCGACGGCACCGGATCACACTTCGGCTCACGCATTAAATACCTGTCAAAACAGTGTTTTGCAGGCATTGGGCGGCGACCGGCTGCGGCTCGTGGAAGGGGCTGCGGCAAAGCACCGCCCGGGGCCGTTTCAGTGCGAAGCGGGGTGCTTGCGGGCCGGCTTTTTCTGTTCGACGGGAGCGGGCGGCGAAGTGGTCCCGTCGTCCATCTGCGCGCGCATGGCCTTGGCCGCCTGCGCGGCCAGCGCCGCCTCGCGACGGGCCGCCCGCGCGACCTTGCTCTGCGCGGCGGCCAGCTTCTTGGCGCGATCGGCTTCGGCCCGCGCCTGCTCGGCCTGCTGTGAATATTCGACGCCCTGTTGCTGCAGGCGCGCGGCCTCTTCCTGCGCCAACTGGTTCTGCAGGCGTTGCCGAGCCAGCTCCAGCCGGGCCATGTCCGCCTCGCGGCGGCTATTGGCCAGCAGGATCTGGTCGTGTTCGCGATCGAGCTGGTTCAACTTGACCTGGGCGTCCTGCAGCTGCGCCGCGCTCTTGGCCAGGTCGACCCGGCGCTCGGCCAGGTACAGGGCATGCGGCCGGTCGCCGCGGCCGGCCTCCTCCAGCGTGCGGATCGCCTCGCGGGCTCGCGCCTGCTCGGACAGGGCGTAGTGGCCGAGGCTGGGATCGTTGGCGAGTTGATCCAGGCTGCCGCGCAAGCGATTGATGTCGATGTCGTCCTGGCGTGCCTGCGCGGCACCGACCAGGGCCAGCGCCAGGCCGGCACCGGCGAGCAGTTGAGCAAGGCGCTTCATGGCTGACCTCCGGGAATACTGCTGGCGGCCGCGGGATCATCGTTGCCGGGGATCGGCGTGCCATCGACCGGCGCGGACAGCACCGAGGCCGAGGGTGCCGGCATGTCGCCCACCGGCAATGGTGCGGACGAGTCGGCGGCGGGAGCGGGGATCGCCTGCTCCATCTGCTGCTGGCGGGCGGCCAGTTGCTCGCCCTCGCTGCGCAGGCGGGTGTTTTCCTGCAGCTTGCCCTGCATCTCGGCACGGGCCGCGCCCAGCCGCGCCTTGACCCGCGCCAGTTCGGCATCGGCGCCGGATTCCTCGGCGAGGTTCGCGGCATCGGCAAACTTGCGCGCCGCCATCGCCTCCTGCGCCTGCTGGAACTTGTCCTGCGCGAAACCGAGGTCGACCGGCGCGTAATCCGCCGCACCGGCGTCGCGGGCGGCCTGCAGCTGGTATTGGGCCAGATTCATCGCGTCATTCGGCGGCGGTGCCGTGGCGCAACCGGCCACGGCCAGGGTCAGCGCCAGCGCCGTGGTGGCCGTGCGCAGGCGACGCGCAAGCGCGGCCAGTGGGGAAAAGAAGTACATCACAGTCCTCATGGTGTGTTGCAGCGTATTGTGGGCGGGCATAATCGTGCAATGCAATGTACATCGGGAACCCAGGGGTAAAACGTGGACATCGGCTACTTCCTCAAGCTCATGGTAGACAAGGGCGCGTCGGACATGTTCCTGTCCACCGGCGCCCCGGTGAACATCAAGGTCGAGGGCAAGCTCTACCCGCTGGGCAACACCGGCCTGCCCAGCGGCATGGTCAAGAAGATCGCCTACTCGCTGATGGACGAGGGCCAGGTGCCGCAGTTCGAGCGCAACCTCGAACTGAACATGGCGCTGGCGGTGAAGGAAGCCGGCCGCTTCCGCATCAACGTGTTCAAGCAGCGCGGCGAGGTGGGCATGGTGATCCGCGCGATCAAGAGCGAGATTCCCTCGATCGAGCAGCTGCAGCTGCCGCCGATCTTCCGCGACCTGATCATGGAACCGCGCGGGTTGATCCTTGTGGTGGGCGCCACCGGCTCGGGCAAGTCGACCACGCTGGCGGCGATGATCGACCAGCGCAATTCGCAATCGCCCGGACACATCCTCACCATCGAGGACCCGATCGAATATCTGCACCGGCACAAGCGCTCGATCGTCAACCAGCGCGAGGTAGGGCTGGACACGCACAGCTACCACGAGGCGCTGAAAAACGCGATGCGCGAGGCGCCGGACGTGATCATGATCGGCGAGATCCGCGACACC
>CALCWL010000143.1 GCA_937906285.1 uncultured Rhodanobacter sp.
GCCAGCGCGACCATCGAGAGATCGAGGTCGACGGTGGGCAGGTGCCAGACGCCGTCGAAGCCGAGGCGGGTGGCGATCACGCCGGTCAGCACCAGCAGCAGGGAGAAGCTGGTGAAGAACTCCACCCTGCCCCAGCTGCCGCTTGCCGGCGTCGGCACGTTCATGCGATGCGGTCGAGCCCGGCCATGTACGGGCGCAGTGCTTCGGGGATGGTGATCGAACCGTCGTCGTTCTGGTTGTTCTCCATCACCGCGATCAGGGTGCGGCCGATGGCGAGGCCGGAGCCGTTCAAGGTGTGGACGAGTTCGGGCTTGCCGGTTTCCGCGTTGCGTACGCGAGCCTGCAGGCGGCGGGCCTGGAAGTCTTCGCAGTTGGAGCAGCTGGAGATTTCGCGGTAGGTCTGCTGGCTGGGCAGCCACACTTCGAGGTCGTAGGTCTTGGTGGCGCCGAAGCCCATGTCGCCGGTGCACAGGAGCATCTTGCGGTATGGCAGGCCGAGTTTCTGCAGCACGGTTTCGGCGTGGCCGACCATCTCCTCCAGCTGCGCGTAGGACTGGTCGGCGCGGGCGATGTGCACCATCTCGACCTTCTCGAACTGGTGCTGGCGGATCATGCCGCGGGTGTCGCGGCCGTAGCTGCCGGCCTCGGCGCGGAAGCACAGCGTGTGCGCGGTCATGCGCAGCGGCAGCACGTCGGCGTCCTGGATGGTGTCGCGCATCAGGTTGGTCAACGAGACTTCGGCGGTGGGGATCAGGTAGCGTTTGGTCTCGCCCACGTCGGTAGCGAACAGGTCTTCTTCGAACTTCGGCAACTGGCCGGTGCCCTGCATGGTGTCGGCGTTGACGATCACCGGCACGTTGCATTCGAGATAGCCGTGCTCGCCGGTGTGCAGGTCCAGCATGAACTGGCCGAGCGCGCGATGCAGGTGCGCAAGCTGACCGCGCAGCACGGTGAAGCGCGCGCCGGAGAGCTTGGCGCCGGCGTCGCCGTCGAGCCAGCCGTGGCGCTCGCCCAGTTCGACGTGGTCCTTCACCGCGAACGCGAACTCGCGCGGCGTGCCCCAGCGGCTGACTTCGACGTTGTCCTTTTCGTCCTTGCCCAGCGGTACTGACGCGTCCGGAATGTTGGGGATGCCCAGCGCGATCTCGGCAAGTTTCGCCTGCACGTCGCCGAGAGCCTGCTCGTTGGCCTTGAGCTTGTCGCCGATGCCGGCGACTTCGGCCATCAGCGGGGCCACGTCCTCGCCCCTGGACTTGGCCTGGCCGATCGCCTTGGAGCGCGTGTTGCGCAGGTTCTGCAGCTCCTGCGTCTCCATCGCCAGCTGCTTGCGCGAACTCTCCAGTGCCTCGATGGCGGCCACGTCCAGCGTGTAGCCGCGGGTTTCGGCGAGGCGCGCGGCAGTTTCGGCGAGGCGCGAACGCAACAGGGCAGGATCGAGCATGTGCGAGGTCCGGATGAAGGCTTGAACCGCGAATTATCGCTGCGCGCGACCGGTGGCCGCAATGAAGCGGCCATCCGGCATGTCCGTCGACTTACTCGGTGACGACGCGCGGGCGCTCGCCGCGACCCAGCCACCGCGCCATCGCGGCGCCGGCGAGCAGCCAGCCGATCAGCTGCTCGGCCAGGGCGGCGAGCGTGAAATCGAGCGGAAAGCGATACCAGTTCCAGTACGGAAGCATGCTGCTGAGCCAGGCAAACACGGCCGCCGCCGCGGCGATCGCCACCCGCCGGCGAAAGCCCACCACGGCCAGTCCCATCACGAAGGCCAGTGCCAGCGACGCCAGCGTGTCGGACGCCCACTGCCGCCCGATCTGCGGGCCCATCTGCATCATGTCGGTGCCGCGCGGCTGGTAGACGACCCAGGCGTACGGCGAGCGCACGGCCTTGATCGAGTAGGCGCGCACCACGGCGGCATCGCCCATCTGCTTCGGATCGAGCGAGGGCAGCAGGTACACGCCCGGTTGATCGCCCAGTCCTTCCTGCAGCCCGCTCAGCGCCGCGTTCTCGTCGAGCGGCTGGTGGATGCCGACACTGCCCAGCCCCAGCGCCATGTGCGCGGCCACGCCCCAGAGGAACATCACGATGCCGCCGATCAGACCCGCCACCAGTACGCGCATGGTTCATCCCTCCCCGGTTGGTTGAGCCAATCTAGGTCGGGAAAGCGCGTGCGGCAAGGGCGTACGCGGCAGGAGCCCGCTCGCGGGCGATGCCTTCTGGCTTTTGCGATTCCCTACTCCCTATTCCCTATTCCCGGCATCAAAAGCATCGCCCGCGAGCGGGCTCCTACGGGTGGCGGGCTTTCTCGCGGGCGGCGCGCAGGGCCAGCAGTTTCTCGCGCAGCTGCAGTTCCAGGCCACGTTCGACCGGTTCGTAGAACACGGTGCCTTCGAGGCCGTCGGGCAGGCATTGCTGGTCCAGCGCGATGCCGCCTTCCGCGTCGTGGTCGTACTGGTAGCCCTTGCCGTAGCCGAGGCCCTTCATCAGTTTGGTGGGCGCGTTGCGCAAGTGCATCGGCACGTCCAGCGTGCCGCCCTTGCGTACTGCGTCGCGGGCCTTGTTGTAGGCCATGTAGGCGGCGTTGCTCTTGGGCGAGATGGCCAACCAGATCGCCAGCTGGGCCAGGCCCAGTTCGCCTTCGGGACTGCCCAGGCGCTCGTAGGTATCCCACGCGTCCAGCGCCATGCGCCAGGCACGCGGCTCGGCCAAGCCGACATCCTCCACCGCCATGCGGGTCATGCGGCGCGCGAGGTACAGCGGGTCGACGCCGCCGTCGAGCATGCGGCACAGCCAGTACACCGCCGCGTCGGGATCGGAGGAGCGCACGGATTTGTGCAGCGCCGAGATCTGGTCGTAGAACTGCTCGCCCTGCTTGTCGAAGCGACGGGTGCGGTCGGCCAGCACCTGGGTCAGCGTGGCTTCGTCGATGGTGCGTTCGTGAGCCAGCTCGGCAGCGATTTCCAGCAGGGTCAGCGCGCGGCGCACGTCGCCGTCGGCCGCCTGGGCGATCGACTCCAGCGATGCGTCGGAAACCTGCAGCTGCAGCTCGCCGAGGCCGCGTTCGCTGTCGTTCAATGCGCGCTTGAGCGCCGCGACGATGTCGGCGGTGGAGACCGGCTCCAGCACGTGCACGCGGCAGCGCGAGAGCAGCGCGGAGTTCAGCTCGAACGAGGGGTTCTCGGTGGTCGCGCCGATGAAGATGATCACGCCGCGCTCGATGTGCGGCAGGAACGCATCCTGCTGGGTCTTGTTGAAGCGGTGCACCTCGTCGACGAACAACACCGTGCGGCGGCCCTGGGCGAAGTTCACCTCGGCCTCGGCCAGCGCCTTGCGCACGTCCGGCAGGCCGGACAGCACGGCGGAGATCGCACGGAAATCCGCCTCGGCGTAGCGCGCCACCAGCAGCGCCAGCGTGGTCTTGCCGCAGCCGGGCGGGCCCCACAGCACCATCGAGTGGATCTTGCCGGCTTCCAGCGCACGGCGCAGTGCCTGGTTCGGGCCGACCAACCGCTGCTGGCCGACGATTTCATCGAGGCTGCGCGGGCGCATGCGTTCGGCCAGCGGCTTGAGCGCGTCGGGTTCGGCGAACAGGCCGGGGCCGGACGGGGCAACGGGAGGAGTCATGCGCCGATGATAAGGCATGCACCCGCGGCGCCCGCCTGCCGAAACGCGGTGCATGCCGGTATCATGGCGCCGCCCGCGTTGTCCAGCCGATTCGACCGGGCGCGGCGGGGGACGACCTTAACGTGATCGTGCACGGAATCATCGACCGCACCAAGGAAACCGGGCGCGTGCAGCGGCCCGGCGCCTTGCCGTGCGGGCACGGGTGGCCGGGGTGAAGCGGCAATCCTCGCGCTGCCCCTGGTGGGGATGGCTGGGTGCGTTGCTGCTGTTGCTCCGGGCCGGCGCGGGCATGGCCGCGCCGGCCGATCCGTGGGCGCCGTTCGAATCGCCGTGGTTCGACAAGGTATCCAGCGCGGAAGGATTTCCGCCGGCCATCGTCACCGCGCTGGCGCAGGATCGCGAAGGCCTGCTGTGGGTGGGCACGATGGTGGGGCTGGCCCGCTACGACGGCTACCGCACCCAGTTGTTCGACATCCGCGGCGAGCCCGTCAAGGGCCTGCCCGACGCCTACGTGCGCTGTCTGCTGGCCCTGCCGGACGGCGGCATGCTGATCGGCACCAACGCCGGCGGCCTGGTGCGCTTCGACCCGGCGAGCAACACCTTCCACGTCTATCCCGGCGGCCCGGACGGCATCTCCGACCGCAAGATCTTCGCCCTCGCCGACGACCACGCCGGCGGTGTGTGGGTGGCCACCGAGCAGGGCCTGGACCATCTCGACCTGCGCAGCAACGCGATCCGCCACGTCGACACCGGCAGCGACACCGCGCCGCGCAACTTCAGCGTGATGCAGGACCGTGCCGGAGACCTGTGGCTGGGCAACAACGAGGGCCTGTTCGTGCGGCGCGCAGGCAGCGATCGCTTCGAGCGCCCCGCGCGGCCGGCCGACGATGCGGTGGCCACCGTGCTGGAGAACCAGATCTGGGCCATCGACGAGGACAGCGCTGGTCGCCTGTGGATCGGCAGCGGCCAGGCTGGCGCGGCATACCGCGACCCGCACGGACACTGGCATCCGGTGCCGGGATTCAGCGGCTATCTCAAGGGCGCCCAGCACGCCACCGTGCGCGACTTCCAAGAGGCCGCGCCGGGCACCATGTGGATCGCCACCGACGGCAGCGGCGTGCTGGCCTACCGCCCCGGCGACGCCTCGCTGCAGCGGATCGAACACGATCCGGCGGTGCCCTCGTCGCTGCCCGGCGATGCGGTGCGCGCGTTGCTGCACGACCGCGCCGGCAACCTGTGGGCGGCCACCGACCTAGGCCTGGCCCGCGCCTATCTGGGCGACCGCGGCGCGTTCTCGGTACTGCCCTCGCCGCTGGAAGCGAACATGCTCAGCGACACCAGCGTGCGCGGCGTCTATGTGGACAGTCGCGGGCTGATCTGGATCGGCGTGAGTGCCGGGCGCATCGACGTGATCGACCTGCACGCCGGGCAGATGCGTCACCTGCGCCTGGGCGGCACGCAGACGTTGCGCGATGTGCAGTCCTTCGCCGAGGCCGCGGACGGCTCGATCTGGGTGGGCACCCAGGGCCTGGCGAAAGTGGACCCGCACACGTTCGAGATCAGCTCGTCGGTGCTGCCCGCACTGGAGAACACGCCGGTGCTGTGCTTGCGCATGGATGGCAATCGCCTGCTGATCGGCACTTATGACGGGCTGTTCCGCTACGACATCACCACCGGTGTGCTGGACCATGTCCGGCACGATCCCGACGACCCGACCAGTCTGGCCAGCAACACGGTGCGGCAGATCTTAAAGGTCGGCGACGAATGGTGGTACAGCACCTCGCGCGGCATCAGCATCGCCCCCGACAGCGGCGCCAGCCGCGGCTTCCGCACGCTTGCCCATCGCGAGGGCGACCCGACCAGCCTGCCCGGCGATTCGGTGAGCGCGGCAACGCCGGACTCGCAGGGACACGTATGGGTGAGCACCTCCGGCGGCCTGGCCGAAAGCATCGGCAAGGATCCGTGGCGCTTTTCCGGCATCGGCGTGGCCGAGGGCCTGCTCAGCGACAAGGTCACCAGCGCGCTCAGCGATGGCCTGGGCCACATCTGGGCCAGCACCTCCAGCGGCGTCGCGCGCGTCGATGCCGGCAGCCACGCGGTGCGCAACCTGAGCTCGCGCGACGGCCTGCACATCCGCAGCTACCACTATGCCGACGCCGCCGCCCGCGCGCCCGACGGCGCGCTGTTGTTCGGTGGCCTGGGCGGTCTGACGGTGATCCGGCCGACCATCCAGATCGACGACAACGACGACGCCCCGCTGGCGATCACCCAAGCGGTGCTCGGTACGCGGGCGCTGCCGTTCGGCAGGCTGCCGCATGACGGCGACACGATCACGCTGGACGAGCGCAACCGCAACCTGCGCGTGGACTTCTCCCTGCTGGATTACCGCTCCCCCGGCGAAACCTCATACAGCTATCGCATGACCGGCCTGGACGACGACTGGGTCGACATCCCGGCCGGCGCCAAGCCCGGCGCGAACTACACCAACCTCGCCCACGGGGACTACGTGTTGTATCTGCGCGCCAGTACGCAGGGCATGCATCCGCGCACGGTCGAAAGCCGCCTGCTGGTGACGGTCGCTCCGCGCTGGTATGAAACCTGGTACAGCAAGCTGGCAGCGGTCGCGCTGCTGATCGGCCTGGTGGTGCTGCTGGTGCATCTGCGCACGCTCTATCTGCGCCGGCAGGCGCTGCAGTTGCAGCAACAGATCAACGAACACACGCGCGACCTGCGCGCCGCCAACCGGCGCCTGGACGAACTGGCCAGCACCGACGGGCTCACCGGCATCTACAACCGGCGCCGCTTCCTGGAGCTGGCCCAGCTGGAATGCGAGCGGTCGCGGGAGCAATCCATCTGCATCGCGCTGTTCGACCTGGACCGCTTCAAGCAGATCAACGACATCCACGGCCACCTCGCCGGCGACGCCGTGATCCGCGGCGCGGTGGCGGTGATCCAGCGCCATTGCCGCCAGGGCGACCTGCTCGGACGCTACGGCGGCGAGGAGTTCGTGCTGTGCCTGCCCGACACCAGCGTGGACCAGGCCAGCGAGATCGCCGAGCGCATCTGCGCGGCCATGGCCGGCACCGCCGTGAGCTATCAAGATCGCCCAATCCAGGTCACCGTGAGCATCGGCGTCACCGCGCTGCGGCCGGGCGAATCCATCGAGCAGTGGCTGTCGCGCGCCGACAAGGCGCTTTACGAAGCCAAGCGCAACGGCCGCAACCGCTACGCGGTGGCCAGCTGACATCCCCCGCTCAATCGGCGCCCATGCGCCCGCGACTCAAGGTGTATTGCCGGTAAACGCCGTAACCCATGCCGCACAGGCCGGTCAGCGCAGCCGGTACCAGCAGGGCGCGCTCGCCCATGGCGTGGAACAGCAATGCGCCGGCCGTGCCCCCCAGGGTGAAGCTGGTCACCACCAGCAGGCACACCCCCACGCGCAGCGCATCGACCGGCAAGCCACGCAGCCGCTGGCCGATGTAGATGCCCAGGTCAGTGAACATGCCCGAGACATGGGTGGTGCGGAACACCATGCCGCTGTACGTGCTGGCCATGCCGTTCTGCAGACCGATGCCGATCGAGGCCAGGTAGATGCCGCCCGAATCGTTGGCATGCAGCAGCGGCACCGCCGCAAACAGCAGCAGCGACTCCAGCACCAGCGCCACGCCGTAGCGACGGCCGAGTTTCAGCGTCTGCTGCTGCACGATCAATCCGCTGAGCAGCGCACCGAACACGAACGCCGCCACCGACAGGCCCCAATGCACCGCTTCGGGCCCGTCCGCCAGGCCCAGCGATGCACCGAGCAAGGTGGTCGATCCGGTCAGGTTGGTGATTGCCTGGTGGCGAAAGCCCAGGTAACCGGCCGCGTTGACGATGCCGGCGATGAACGCCAGCACGCCGCCACCGATCCACGCCCAGCGCGGCAACTGCCGCAGTACGGCCATCGCCGGCTCAGTCCCGGATCGGCTGGATGCTGATCTGCGGCACGTCGCCGATCACGTCGGCTCCCTCCGGCGGCACGAAGTCGAAGGTTCCCGGCGGCAGCACCGGGTTGCGCTGCCACTGCGAGAAGCGGATCTCGGTGGTCGCGCCGAGCTGGTCGCGGAAGGTCATCCGGGCCAGGCCGTTCGCGTCGAAACCGAGGTCGACCCAGGCGAACTGCGCATCCTTGCTGGTGGAGGTCAGCCGCAACCAGGCCAAGCCGTCCTTTTCGCCGCGTTCGCTGGCGTTGAACTCCTTGTCCAGCTGCTTGAGGTCGGTCAGCACGGTCAGCGGGCTGTGTGCCTCCTCGGTGCTCTGCTTGCGCACCGTGACCTGTTCCAGCTCCGGGTCGTACATCCACACCCGGCCGCCGTCGGCGACGATGGTCTGCTTGTACGGCTCGGTGGTGTCCCAACGGAACTCCCGCGGCGCCTCCAGCGCCAGCGTGCCGGAACTGGTCTTGCTGCCTTGGCCGTTGACGTTGGTCAGCGTCTGGCTGAAATGCCCGGTCAGCGAATGCAGGCCGCTGGCAAACGCATCCAGCCGCGCACGCGCCGGCCCGGCAGCCGCCTGCGCGAGGCCGGCCACGCCCAGGGCAAACAGGGTAAAGATGCACAGAACGATGCGATTGCGGGTCATGGCCATTTCCGAATGGGTAGAGACTAGTGTGTCATCCGCTGGCTTAATCAAACGCTTCCGTGTCAGTCGGGAACCACGTCGAAGGCAACCGACAGGCGGTAGTCGCCGGGAGCGGCCGCGAACGGCACCGTGCCATGCCACATCCACGAAGGGAACAGGGTGAGCAACCCCGGCACCGGCTTGACGCAGTGCCCGGGGGGCGCCCCGGACGACAGCTCATGGCCGAACTTCAACCATCCGCCGCGATCGTCGCCGGACAACGACGCCGGCACCTGGATGTGACAGGCCGAGGATATCCAGCCCTTGCCATGGAAATGGCTCGTATGGTGTCCCTGTGACTTCAGTCGCACCGACCAGATGCCGCTGAAACGATAGCGGCCGGTGCCGCGCCGCGAAAAGGCGTCGGCACCCGTGGCCATCACCGTCTCCATGTAACGGCGAATGGCGCCATCAACCGCTGCCGGAAACGCCCGCACCGCCCGATCCGCCGAGGGGCTGCCGGGCCGCAACTCGACCTGCGTGCCGGTGCGCGCCGACTGCGTGGGCGGATGCGCCTGCAGCAGGTCGTGCCGTGCGTGCAGGCTGGCCGCGAGATCGTGCAGATAATCGTCGAGACCGGCCCAGCCCGGGGGCGCGTCGATGCGACAGGAGCGAACCAGCCGCTGGTAGTCGTACAACGCCGGGTAGCGCGGATCGCCCAGCGCATGCCACGCCGCGGCCTGCAGCGCAAAGGCGGACACGTCGTTGCCGTCCAGCGCGAGCAGCCGGCCGGCCAGGCTGGCCGCTGCTTCAGGCAGCCCGGCCGCGAGCAGGATGTCGCCGTGCAAGCGGTGCGCCTCCCGACTGCGCGGCTCCAGTTGCAGCGCACGGGTGATGAGCGCCAGCGCCCGGGACGGCTCCAGCTGCAACGCACATTCCGCCACCAGGACGTGCAGCGCGGCGTGCTGCGGGTACGCTTCGAGCAACGGCGCAAGTTCGGCGTAGGCCCGTTCGGCCGCGCCGGTCTGACGCCACAGCCGGGCCTTGATCATGCGCAGCTCGACGCGCAAGCGGGCATCGCTGCCGGCATCGAGCGCGATGGACACCGCAGCCATGTCGCCGCTGCGCATCCACACCAGTTCGGCCAGCGTGGTCTGTGCAGCCAGGTGGTGCGGCGCCGCCGCCACCACCCGCCGAAGCGCCGCCTCGGCCTCGACGAACCGATCCTGCTCGAACAGGGCGCGCGCCAGCACGTAATGGACGTGCGGATGGTCGAGCGACTGCGCGAGTGCGCCGCGCGCCGCCGCCTCGGCCGCCTCCGGCTGTCCGCTTTCGCCGTGGGCCATGGCAAGCCCGAGCAGCAGGCGACCGTCTCCGGGCGCGGCGGCCATTGCGACTTCGAACGCCGACACGGCCTGCCGCGGACGTCCCAGCGACAGCAACAGCTGCGCGCGCATCTGCAGCGGCTCGACCGCCCGGCAATCCGGCGTCGAGCCGAGGAATCGCTCGACGATCGACAGCGCGTCCTGCACGCGATTCTGCTGTACCAGGCGATTCACGTCGCCGGCCAGCGACGCCCACCCGCCGGCGTTCCCATCGTGTTGCGGCAAGTTCGACACCATCACCAACCTACGCGCCCAGGAGACCATGAAGTCCGTCACGCGTCCGATCCCTGGACCTGGCGCGCGCGGCAGGAGCGCATCATGCCGGTTTCGCACCGGCAGCGGAATGCCAGCTCAATCCTTGGGTGGCGGAGGCGCCAGGACTTCGCGGTTGCCGTTGTGCTGCGGGGCGCTGACCACGCCGTCGGCCTCCATCTGTTCGACCAGCCGCGCGGCACGGTTGTAGCCGATGCGCAGGTGGCGCTGCACGCCGGAGATCGAGGCGCGGCGCGTCTGCGTGACCACCGCCACCGCCTTGTCGTAGAGCTGGGTGTCGGCGTCGCCGCCTTCCTCGCCGTCCTGCGGCAGGCCGGAGTCGTTGATGAACTTGCCGTCGCTGGTGGCCTGCAC
>CALCWL010000144.1 GCA_937906285.1 uncultured Rhodanobacter sp.
CAAGCTGTTCTTCAACCTGCGCAAGAGCAAGAAGCGCCTGGGCTGGATGAACGCCGCCGAGGTGAGCACCGTGGCGAAGGATCTCGGCGTGCCGGAAGCCACCGTGCGCGAGATGGAATCCCGCCTGTCCGGCCGTGACGTGGGCTTCGAGGCGCCGGTGGACGCCGACGACGACGCCAAGCCGGCACCCGCCGCGTTCCTGATCGACCACGGTGCCGATCCGTACGAGAACGTGGCCGACGAGGATCATGCCGACAACCAGCTGCAGACGCTGACCGATGCCTTGCAGCACCTCGACGCCCGTTCGCGCGACATCATCCAGCGCCGCTGGCTGGACGACGAGAACAAGGCCACCTTGCAGGATCTGGCCGACGAGTACGGCGTCTCCGCCGAGCGCATCCGCCAGGTGGAAGCCAACGCGATGAAGAAGATGCGCGCGCTGTTTGCGATGTAATCCTGGCCGCGCGGAGTGCCGGCAATGGCATCGACGGCCCGGGAAACCGGGCCGTTTGCTTTGGCTCATTCGTCGCGCGGTGGCGCCGTGCCGCTGACGATGCGGGCCTGTCGCTGGTGCGTCCAGTAGGCCCAGGCCCAGTCCAGCATCACCGCCAGGCGGTTGCGGAAGCCGATCAGAAAATAGATGTGCACCAGCAGCCAGACAATCCATGCCGGCAGCCCGGACAACCGCAGCTTGTCGAACTGCGCCACCGCCGCCATGCGCCCGATGGTGGCCAGCGAGCCGGCGTCGCGGTAGCGGAACGGTGGCTGCGGCCGGTCGTCGCCACGCAGCTGGCGCGCGATCATGGCGCCCACGTACTCGCCCATCTGCTTGGCCGCCGGCGCCACGCCGGGCACCGGTGAGCCATCCGGCCGGACCACGCTGGCGAGATCGCCGATGACGAAAACGCCGGTGTGGCCGGGCACGCCGAGATCCTCGTCGACGCGTACGCGGCCGGCCTTGTCCAGCGGCGCGCCGAGCATGGTACCCACCGGCGAGGCGGCCACCCCCGCGGCCCACAGCACGGTGCGTGCCGGCAGGCGACGCTCGCCGAGGTTCACCCCCGCCGCGTCGATCGCCGTCACCGGCGCGCCGGTGTGCACCTGCACGCCGAGGCGTTCGAGCTGGCGGCGCGCCTTGTCCGAAAGCACCCGGTCATAGCCGGCCAGCAGTCGCGGCCCGGCCTCGACCAGCCGCACGCTGGCGTTGCGCGGATCGAAGTGGCGGAATTCGCCGCGCAGCGTGTGCCGCGCCAGTTCGATCAGCGTGCCGGCCAGTTCCACGCCGGTGGAACCGCCGCCGACCACGACGAAATTCAGCCACGCCTGGCGGCGCTCCGGGTCGTCTTCGCGCTCGGCCTGTTCGAAGGCGAGCAGCACCCGCCGGCGAATCGTCTGCGCGTCATCGAGCGTCTTCAGCGCCGGGGCGAACGGCGCCCATTCGTCGTGGCCGAAGTAGGCGTGGGTGGCGCCGGTGGCAATCACCAGCCAGTCGTAGTCGAGCCAGCGCGAGCCGCACCCCACGCGCCGGGCAGCCAGGTCGACCGCGGTCACCTCCTCCATCAGCACGGTGAGGTTGCGCTGTCGCCGCAGGATATGGCGCAGCGGTGCGGCGATCGAGGTGGCGGACAGGCTCGCGGTGGCCACCTGGTAGAGCAGCGGCTGGAACAGGTGGTGGTTGCGCCGATCGATGAGCGTGATCTGCGCGTTTGCGCCTGCCAGCCGTCGCGCGGCGCTCAAACCCCCGAAACCTCCGCCGAGAATCAGGACACGGGGTTTGCCCGCATCTGCAACACGTGGATCGCTCATCATTGCAGCATGCACGGCGTGCCGTGCACGCCGCGTCGACCGCGCAGGCGCCGGCTCACGGCTGCCGCGTCGCCGGCATGCGCAGCGCCATGCCCTTGAGCACGTTCAGCGCCTGTGCCAGCGCGTAGTCGCTGGTAGCCAGCTTGCCGTCGGCGGCGCTGCCGTCGTCGTCGATGTCGCTCGTGGTGGCGGCCTTCTCGTTGGCGAGGTGGTTGGGCAGGTCCGCCTCGGAGCTGATCAGCACCGGCGGGTGGTCGGCCTTGCTCACCGCGAGGTCGGCCAGCGCGATGTCCGGCTTGATTCCCTCGGCCTGGATCGAGGTGCCGTCGGGCGTGTAGTAGCGCGCGGTGGTGATCTTCACCGCATGGTCGGCGTCCAGCGGCAGTACGGTCTGCACCACGCCCTTGCCGAAGCTGCGCTGGCCCATGGTCAGCGCGCGGTGATTGTCTTTCAGTGCGCCGGAGACGATTTCGGCGGCTGAAGCGGTGCCGTGGTTGGTCAGCACGATCATCGGCGCGCCGTCTAGCTGGTCGCCGGGGTGCGCGCTGAAGCTCATGTTGGCGTCGGGCAGCCGCCCGCGCGTGGTCACGATGACGCCGTTGTCGAGGAAGTCGTCGC
>CALCWL010000145.1 GCA_937906285.1 uncultured Rhodanobacter sp.
CTCGGACCAGCCGATGCTGGCGGTGATCGTCACCGGCGCGTCGCTGGCCAGCCGGAACGGCTCGCGCAACGCCTGGCGCACGCACTCGGCGCACTCGCGGGCGCGCAGCGAGCGTTCGCTGCGGCTGCTCCGCTCGCACGGCACGGCCAGCGCGAACGTGCCGCCGCCGAAGCGCGCCAGCACGCAGCCGTCTTCCAGCAGCCGGCGCAGGCGCTGCGCGATCAGGGTCAGCAGGTGATCGCCGGCGGCATGGCCGCGCAGGTCGTTCACGCGCTTGAAGTGGTCCAGGTCGACCAGCAGCAACAGCGCGCGGAAGCCTTCGGCCTGGCCCAGCAGGTGCTTCAGGTGGTTGCGCAGGAAATGCCGGTTCGGCAGATCGGTGAGCGGGTCGAAAAAGGTCATGTGGTCGACGCTGGCATGGGCCTCGCGTTCGCTGGTGAGGTCGACCATGGTGCAGACGCGGTGGGTGACCTGGCCTTGTGTGTCGGCGACCGCCGAAGTGGCCGCGCGCACCACCCGCGGCTGGCCGTGCTTGACCTGGATCCAGCGCTCCTCCTGCCAGAAGCCGTCGGGGCCGAGCGGCTCACCGCGTTCGTGTGCCGGCGCCTCGTCGTCGCGGCGGGCCCAGACCTGCGACGAGGGCCGCCCCTGTACCTCTTCCAGACGATAACCGGTGAGCCGGGTGAATGCCTGGTTGACGCGCTGGATGGTGCCGTCAGCGTCGGTCACCATCAGCGCCTCCTGGGTCTGGAAGGCCACCGCGGCCAGGCGCAGTTCGCTGTCGGCGCGTTTGCGCTCGGTGATGTCCTGCGCGTAGAGGATCGCGTACAACGCCGCGCCGCCCTCGTCGTGGATCACCGAGCAGTCCAGTTTCGCCGGGAAGCGGCGCCCGTCGCGGGTGATCTGTTCGGTTTCCCAGACCAGGTGCCCGAGGCTGTCGGCCTGCGCCCAACGTTCGTGCTGACGGGCAAGGACGTCGGGCGGAAACAGTGCATCGACCGGCATGCCGACCATTTCCTCGGGCGGGTAGCCGCGCTCGCTGGCGAACACCGGGTTGACCGCGGTCAGCAAGCGCGTGCGCGAGTCGCAGATGGCCACGCCGAAGGCGGCGTTCTGGAACGCGTGCGCCCACAATCGCAGTTGCGCCTCGCTGTGCAGGCGCCGGGTGACGTCGCGCGCCACGGTGAGCACGCCGTGGATCGCGCCGGTGGGATCGTGCAGCGGCACCTTGCTCAGTTCCAGTTGCCGGCTGTCGCCGTCCGGCGCCTCGTACGGCACGATCGCATTGCGCGGCTGTCCGTTCGACAGCACGCCCTGGCTCATCGAACGCGATGCGGCGGCGAAGCGCGTGTTGCGCGCGTCGAAGGCGTCGAACGCCGTGCGGCCGAGCAGCGATTCGCGCGTGCGCCCGAACAGGCCGAGCGTGCGGTCGTTGCAGTCGGTGAGCACGCCCTTGCCGTCGCTGACCCACATCGCGTCCGGGCTGGCGTCGAACAAGGCACGCAGGTTGCGCTTCTCCGCGCGCAGCTCGCGCGTGCGCACGGCCACCGTGCGCCGCAGCGACCACACCCACAAGGCCAGCAGCACGGCCAGCGCCAGCCCCACGGCCAGCGCGATGCGCGCCGTCCGCGCGAAAGGTTGCGGCATGGCGGGGCGATCCAGCCAGCGCTCATGCAGGACGGCGCGCTCGGCCGGCGTGATCATCGCCATGCCGCGTTCCACCGTCTGCAGCATCGCGCCGTTGCCCGCGCGCACGGCGCGGCGGGGCTGGCCGGTGTAGAGGATGTAGGCGAGGTAGAACTTGTCCAGCGCCGCGTAGCGGTAGAGGTAGTAGTTGGCCGGGTTGGTGTCCATGCAGAAGACGCCGATGTTGCCGCCGACCGCAGCCTGGATGATCTCCTTGTAATTGGTGTATTCGTGCAAGTCGGTGATGCCTTGCTTTCGCATGTGTTCGGCGCAGGCGTCGCCGCGCTCCACCGCCACGGGAAAGCCGCGCAGGCCGGCGCTGTCGGTGATGCCGCGGATGCTGCGCGCCACGTAGATGCCCACGGCCTGCTCGGCGTACGGCGCGGAGAACTCGTACAGCGGCACGCGCTCCGGTGTGCGGTAGAGCATGTCGATCACGTCGGCCTTGCCGGCCAGCAACTCCTTCTGCGCCTGGTCCCAGGCCATCGGCTCCAGCTCCACCTGGATGCCGGTGTGCTGCTGGAACAGCCGCCACATGTCGACTTCGTAGCCCTGCGCCTTGCCATTGCCATCGAGGAACAGGAAGGGCGGGTAGTTGTTGTCGGTGACCACGCGGATGCGCGCGGGGGCGGGCGGCATGGCGGCAGACGTCGAGGCGACCGGCGGCGCCGACGCGGCCACTGCCGCAAACGCCGCAACCAGGCCACAGAACGCTCCCCCGATGCATGCCGTGCGCCATCGCTTCATGCAGATGCCTCGTCCGGTCGCCATCCCCGTTGCGAAGTTCAACCATACCCCAATCGGTGCGGCCCCGCGCAGGCCGATCCGGCTCGCTGCGGGACATCTCTGCCTTGTAGCGGCGGCGCCGGGAATCCCTTGAATGCGGCGCTCATGTCGCGCGCGTGCGCTGGCGGCGGCCCTGTCCCGGCGCAGAGGCGAGCCAGCCGCGCAGGTCGTGGCGGATGATCGCGGCCAGCCGGCTCACCGCCGGGTTCGGCGCCGGCTCGGCGAACATCAGCGCGAGCCCGAGCGTGCGCGGCGCCGGCAGCGCGGCTGGCGCGATGTCGAGTATCTGCACGCCGGCGGGCAGGCCCAGTGGCGTGCGCAGGGTGATGCCCAACCCCGCCGCCACGGCTGCCCACACGCCGGCCAGGCTGGCACTGCTGAAGGCCACCCGCCAGGCGATGCCGGCGCGATCCAGGGCGTCGATCGCGGTGCTGCGCAGCAGGCAGGGCGGTTCCAGCATCACCAGCGGCAGCGGTTCGCCGCGGTCGAGCGTGCGCGGCGTCGTCGCCGCGCCGATCCAGCGCATCGGCACCTTGCCCAGGTGTTCGTCATGCGCGGCGCGCGCGCCGGTCTCCCATGCGAGGGTGAGGTCGAGCCGGCCCGCGTCCAGTTGCCGCCGCAGTTCGGCGTTGCGCGCGATGCGGGCCTCGATGCACACCTGCGGGTGGGCGCGGGCGAAGCGTCCCAGCACGTCGGGCAACAGTGTTTCGCCGAAATCCTCCTGCAGGCCCAGCCGGACCCGCCCGGCCAGTTCGCTGCCGCGGATCGCTGCCGCCGCCTGGTCGTTGAGTTCCAGCAGGCGCCGCGCATAAGCCAGCATGACCTCGCCCGCGTCGGTCAGCGCCATGCCGCGGCCCGCCCTGCGCAACAGTGCGGTGCCCGCCTGTTCCTCCAGCTTCTTCAGTTGCGCGCTGACTGCCGAGGTGGAGCGGCCGAGCCGGTCCGCCGCCTTGGCGAAGCTGCCCAGTTCGATGCCGCTGGCGAAACTGCGCAGGACATCGAGATCGAAAGTGACGCGACGCATGTAACAGTCCTGTTTTTCGGGATCGTTTATGCCGAAATTCCCGATTTTCAACATCAGATTGGCGCGCTACCGTGGACCGCGTCAACCGCCCCAGGAGCACTCCATGATCGCGATGCAGTACGCCTTCAGCTTGCCTGCCGATTACGACATGGCGATCATCCGCCGCCGCATCGCCGACAAGGGCCATCTGCTCGACGACTTCCCGCGGCTGTGTTTCAAGGCGTACCTGTACGCCGAGTACGGCGACGACGCCACGCCGGGCGAGCAGAACACCTATGCGCCGTTCTACCTGTGGCAGGACAACGAAGGCATGAACGCGTTCCTGGCCGGTGCCGGCTTCGCTGCGCTCACCCGCGCGTTCGGCTGGCCGTCGGTGCGCACGTGGTCGGTGTGGCGGGCGGATCGGGCCGCGGATCTGCGTGCGGCGGCGCGGGCGACGCGCGAGCTCGTCGCCATTTCCGAGCATGCGCCGCTCGCCGAGCTGCGCGAGGCCGAGACGCGCGCGGCGCAGCTCGATCGCACCGCCGGTGCGCTCGCCGCCGTCAGCGCCTTCGATCCCACCGGCTGGACGCTGCTGCGCCTGCGGCTGTGGCCTGACGCGCACGGTCCCGTCGCCGGTGCGCGCAACTACCGCGTGGGGCATGTCTCGCAGCCCGGCGCCGGCCACTGAGCGCTCGCGCGGCGGCATGGCGTCGCGAAATATTGTCGCAGTTCGCGGCGCGACGGTGTTCTTCGGTGAGGACAGCTTCTGTCGAACGGAGGATGCATCCATGAACACGACATGCGCGATCGCCTTGCTGGCACTTTCGCTGGAACTGGCGCCTACTCCCACTCCCGCCGCACCGCCCGCTGCCGTGCAGCTGGCGCCCGGCGACCTGAAGTGGATGCCGGCGCCCCCGGTGCTGCCCAGGGGCGTGCAACTGGCGGTGCTGAGCGGCAATCCGTTCGCGGAAGGGTTCGCCACCCTGCGCCTGAAGATCCCGCCGCATACCACGTTCGCGCCGCACTGGCACCCGACCGCCGAGGGCTTCACCGTGCTGCAGGGAACCTTCCACGTCGGCATGGGCGACCAGGTGGACAAGGCCGCGGCCAAGGCGCTGCCGGCGATGAGCTACGCGTCGCTGCCGGCGATGCATCACCACTACGCGTATACCGGGGACGAGAGCGTGGTCATCGACCTGAGTTTCTACGGGCCGTTCCAGATCCACTACGTGCATCCGGCCGACGATCCCTCGCAGGTTGCCGCGACGAAGCCCTGAGGACGGATCGCGCCGCGTCCTAGATGCCTGCGTGGTACGGCCGGCCCGCCACGCAGTTGTCCACTTCCCGCTGACTGACGTGCGCGTAGGGCCGCAGGTTCACCACCGCCTGCACCATCTGGTCCTGGCGCCGCACCACGTCGCCCAGCGCGGCGCAGAATTCGGGCGAGTGGGAGAGCGCGAGGCCTTGCTGCTCCAGCTTCTTCTCCATCTTGTCCAAGCGACCGGTCATCATCGCGAACACGGTCCTGGCCATGACGTGCCGGGTCATGTGCGCGGCCTTGTCCAGCGAGAGATCCACCAGCGCGATCACCGCCTCGCGGTAGCGCAGCGTCTCCGCCTTCTGCGCCCGGGAAAGGACCAGGCTGTCGCTGCCGATCTTCACCGCGCCGGATGCATCGATGCTGGCGTCGGGATGGCCCTTGGCGTTCATGCCCAGCGGTTCGCGATGCAGCTCGGCACGTGCCGATGCGATCTCGCGCGTGGCCACGCCCGAGCAGCCCGTGCCCAGCACGGTCACGAGGACGAGGAGGGCGCCAGCCAGGCGCGGTCGGTTTGCCTGAAACATGCGGGATTCCCGGGGCGGTTACTGCAGTGCCTTTTCCGCGTCGACGATGGCCACGCCCTGCATCTGGCCCAGCAGGCTGTCGAACCACGGCTTGTGGGTGGCGCCGACGATGCACAGCACGCGGGCGCCGGGACGTTCGCGAAATGCCGCGCGCACGTTGGCCACCATGCGCAGGTTGCGCGTCTCCCAGCCGGCGACGTAGATGCGCGCCAGGCGGGCGGGTGACTTCTCGCGCATCGCCGCGCCCATGTCGGCGT
The DNA here is from genome assembly GCA_937906285.1 of uncultured Rhodanobacter sp. Classification (GTDB taxonomy): domain Bacteria; phylum Pseudomonadota; class Gammaproteobacteria; order Xanthomonadales; family Rhodanobacteraceae; genus Rhodanobacter. The sequence continues at coordinate 5,581 of CALCWL010000145.1, forward strand.
CGATCTGCCTGCGCAGGACTTCCGGCCGGTTGATGAAGCGGTACAGCGCGAGCATGTCGCCGCGACGGGTGAGCGCCTCCTGCTGTTTGCGGTCCGCGGCGACTTCGTCCGCGGCGGTGGTCCATGCGGCGCGGATGGCGTTGGCGTAGGCCGGCACGTCGGGCACGTCGACGTTGTCGCCGGTGTGGTCGTCGACCGGATACACGCGTTGCAGGCCAAGCCGTGCAGCGAGGCGCGCGGCGATCTGCAGGTCTTCGCCGTTTCGCGTCTGCAGTTCGCGCAGGCGGGTGGCCAGCGCATCGTCCAGGCC
>CALCWL010000146.1 GCA_937906285.1 uncultured Rhodanobacter sp.
GCGACGTCGCGCAGCCACAGGTTCCAGTCGCGGATGAAGGCCTCGCTCTTGCCGTCGGGCGAGCGCGCGCCGGGTTCCTTGCCGGTCTTCACCAGGGTCGCGCGATCGACGCAGCTGGCCGTGGCGGCGGCGAGGTCGCACAGGTAGTGCTTGCTGCGCACGGTGATGTCGATGCGGCCGTCGGGTTTTGCCTCGTAGCCGGTCACCGGCAGTTTCATGGCGTCGACCGGCTTGTCGCCGGCCTGGCCCAGCGCCGCCGCCAGCTTCGCCTGGTCGAACAGCGGCGCGGCCTTGCCGCTGGCCGTGTCCATGCGCAGGAAGTGGTCGCCGCGCGCGTCATGGTCGACGTACCAGAAGTGGCCGTCGTCCAGCCAATGCACGGTGGTCACCGCGTGGTCGACCAGCGGCGTGGTGTTGTAGCTCATGAAGCGCTCAGCCTGCGCGTAGTCGTTCGCGTCGAGCACCCGCCCCTGCGCCGCGACGCCGCCGGACAGCAGCCCCAGGAGCACCGCGCCACCAAGGCGCAACTTGCCGAACCTCGAATGCATCTTTTGATCTCCCCGAACCCGGATGCGCAACCGCACGTGGTTGCATCGACACACGTCCGCCCGATGCTAGCGCGATTCGCCTTGCCCACTCTGTGCCAAAGGTCCACCTCATTCGCTGTCCACCCCTCGCGGCACGCAGCCCCGAGTCCAGGCGAGGGGCTTGTTTTTCCGGGGTTGGCCCGATCGCGCCACGCGTCGGCAAACCACGTTGCACCCACCGCGACATCAGCGCAGCGCGGCCGTCAGCTCCACCAGCCAGTCGATGAACACGCGCAGGCGCGCCGGCATCTGGCGCTGCTGCGGATACAGGATGGTCATCGGCAGCGAGGGCGGCGGAAACTCCGGCAGCAGTTCGCGCAAGTGGCCACGCTTGAGCTCGGCGGCGACGCGGTAGCGCGGGATCTGCGCGATGCCCAGGCCGGCCTCGCAACAGCGGTAATAGGCTTCGGCACTGCTGACGCTGACACAGCCGGGCAACGCGACTTCGCGGCGCTTGCGCCCGACCATGAACTCCAGCGGCTCGGCGCGGCGGGTGGTGGGCGAGATCCAGTTCACCGCCACATGGCCATCCTGCAACGCCGCGAGCGAGTCAGGCGCGGGGTGACGACGCAGGTAGGCACTGCTGGCCACGGTGGCCAGCTCGAAGCGGCCGACGCGGCGGCCGACCATGTCCGAATCGGCCAGTTCGCCGATGCGCAGCACGCAGTCCACGCCTTCGCGCACCAGGTCGACGAAGCGGTCGCCGGTGCCGATGTCCAG
>CALCWL010000147.1 GCA_937906285.1 uncultured Rhodanobacter sp.
CAAGCTGCCGCACATGGGCAACGGCGGCACCCGCTTCCAGGGCCGCATGCGCGGTCAGTAATCCGCAACGATTGCGGGAGACCAAGGCCGCGTCGCGAGACGCGGCCTTTTTTCACGGCAATCACGCCAGGCAGACGCCATTGCGGCCGGCACGTTTGGCCGCGTACATCTGCTGGTCGGCGCGGGCGACCGCTTCCATGAAGCCCTCGCCCCGACGATATTGGGTCACGCCGGCGGAAAAGCTGAACGGCCGACCCTCCGCCGCCCGCAATCCGCGCACGCCCTGGAGCAGACGATCGACCGTGGCGAGCGCGTCGACTTCGGTACTGTCCGGCATCAGCACGAGAAATTCCTCGCCGCCCCAGCGGGCCACCATGTCCGAGCCGCGCAACAAGCCGCGCACCGCATCCGCGAACGCTCGCAGCACCCGGTCGCCACCGGCGTGACCGAGCGTGTCGTTGATTTCCTTGAAGTGATCCAGATCGATCAGCGCCACCGAGAAAATCGTGCCGCTGCGCTCGGCGCGCGCCTGTTCCTGGGCCAGGCGATCCTGCGCGTGGCGACGGTTGGCCAGTCCGGTGAGTTCGTCATAAGCGGCAAGCCTCTGCACCTCCTCCAGCGCACTGGCCAACGCCACGCGCTGTTCGCGCAGGTTGGAGCGCAGGCGCGAGAGCCGGGACGCCACGTACGAAATCACCGGGAGCACGATCAGCAGCATGCCGAGGGCGGAAATGTCGTCGAGCATTTCCGGCGAGTCCAGCGACCACCCGGTGGCCGGTGCGCGCTGCCATTCCATCACCGCGAGACTGACCAGAAAGCTTGCCAGCGCGAAGATGGTGAGCCGGGCGATGCGCTGCCACGGCAGCGAGAACGCACCGAAGGTAAAGACCAGCAGCAGCGGGCACAAGGCCAGGTGGCGCGCGCTGCCGGCGGACATGTAGGCATAGTCCACGGCCACGATCGCCAGCACGGTCTGCCATTCGGTGAGCGCCGGATCGGCGAAACGCAGGCTGAAGCCGCTGCGCAACGCGGCGTAGACGAGCATCTGCCCGATCGCCTCGATCACGCCCAGGATCGCCAGGTTTTTCCAGCTCATCCAGCCCAGCAAGACGCCGCCGGCAAAGAACAGCGCGCAGCCCGCGGTGGCCACGCACGCGATCAGCCATTGGCGCAGCCGGATGCGCTGGTGTCGTTTCGACCCCAGGACGATCTTGTCCAACCGCTGCATCAACGTTGTCACGGGCGCCTTGCCACCTCTTTTCGCCGGGGCAGACATGGGGTGCACCACCGATAATGGCATCCATGGACAACCCGCAAGGCGGCCCGGACTCCGACGTTGCCCGCCGCCATCTTGCAACACGGCAACGGCGGGAGCGGCGAGAACTTTAGCCGGCCCCGCGCGGCAGTCGGTGAGGTCCGACCGGCGTCGCCCCGCGGCTGCCGTGTGCCACGCTAGACTGTCGATCCCTCTTCCGGCTTCACGCAGGCCTGCCGCACGCGACAGGCCTTGGCGCATGCGCGGCGGCGAACGAATAATCGGGCACGGGAGGTGCCGCGAATGCGCAGGGTGATGATCTGGCTGGGTTGCGGCATGTTCGCGCTGGTGCTGCTGGTGGTCAGCGGGCTGCTGCTGGCCGACCACCTGACCCCGCGCGCCACGGGTGCCCCGAGCAGCGCGTTGCCGCTGCAGCCGACGCAGACCCCGATCGACCGCGAGCTGGCGCCGTACCTGGCCGCACATCCCGGCGAAACGGCGGCGACCTTGCTGCCCGACGGCCTGGACGCTTTCGCCGCGCGCGCCGCGTCAGCACGCCTGGCCGGGCGCAGCCTGGACCTGCAGTACTACATGTGGCACGACGACCTGGTCGGCCACCTGCTGGCGCGCGAGGTGTATGCCGCGGCCGAACGCGGCGTGCGCGTGCGCCTGCTGCTGGACGACATCAACACCAAGGGACTCGACCCGGCGCTGCTGGCGCTGGACGCGCACCCGAACATCGAGGTGCGCCTGTACAACCCGTTCCGCAACCGCCGCGGCGCGTGGCGTCTGCTGGAAATGGTGCAGCGCTTCTTCAGTGTCAACCACCGCATGCACAACAAGGCGTGGATCGCCGACGGCCGCGTCGCGCTGGTCGG
>CALCWL010000148.1 GCA_937906285.1 uncultured Rhodanobacter sp.
GGCGCCGACACCAGCATGCCGTTCTCCGAGCACCAGTCGACCGAGCATCCGCTGACGCTGTACGCGGCCTCGAAGAAGGCCAACGAGATGATGGCGCACAGCTACGCGCACCTGTACGGGCTGCCGTGCACCGGGTTGCGCTTCTTCACTGTCTACGGGCCGTGGGGCCGGCCGGACATGGCGCTGTTCCTGTTCACCCGCGCCATCCTGGCCGGCGAGCCGATCAAGGTGTTCAACCACGGCCACCACAAGCGCAGCTTCACCTACGTCGACGACATCGTCGAGGGCGTCGTGCGCACGCTGGACAGGATCCCCGGCAAAGACCGCGGCTGGGACGGCAACGCACCCGACCCGGCCAGCAGCGGGGTGGCGCCGTACCGCATCTACAACATTGGCAACGAGCAGCCGGTGGAGCTGCTGCGCTACATCGAGGTGCTCGAACAGTGCCTGGGTCGCAGGGCGCAGATGGAGATGCTGCCGCTGCAGGCCGGCGACGTGCCGGACACCGAGGCCGACATTTCCGACCTGATCGCCTCGGTCGGCTACCGGCCGCGGGTGGGCGTGGAAGAAGGCGTGGCGAATTTCGTGCGCTGGTATCGCGACTATTACCGGGTCGGCGGGCCAGCCTGATCGACGCCGCGGCGCGCCGGGGCGGCGCACCGGCTACAATTACGGGCTGACGCCATGCGGGTGCAGCCAACCCATCCAGATGCCCAGGATGACCATGCCGATCAGCACCAGCGACAGGCCGATGCGGCGAGTCAGCGCCCATACCGTGCGTCGGTCGTCGTCCTTGTCCTTCATCATGAAGAACAGCGCCTGGCCGAGGTTGAAGATCACCACCAGCAATACCACCACCAGCGCGACTTTGTAGATGGTTTCCACGTGACCGGTCCGAGCGATTTCGACAGCGGCAGTATAGCCACCCGCGGCAGCCGCACCGCGTGAACGGTTTTCGTCGTCCGTCATGGTGGGCGTTGCTGCTGACGGTGGCCGGCGCCTTGCTGTTCCTGCGCCTGGGCGTGTGGCAGCTGCACCGCGCCGACTTCAAGGAATCGCTGCTGCGTCGCTATGCCGCAGCGGAAACCGCCGCGCCGCAGGACTTCGCCAGGGTGGCCGCCACGCCGCCGGCGGACAGTTTTCCGCGCGTGCAGGTGCGCGGCCGTTACCTCGTCGACCGGCTCTACTTGCTGGACAACCCGAAGCACGACGAGCGCGGCGGCGTGGAGGTGTTCGCGCCGTTCGAGCTGGCCGGGCATGCGCCGCTGCTGCTGGTCGACCTGGGTTTCCTGCCGGGCAGCGGCAACGGCAAGACGCCGCAGCTGCCGCCGCTGCCGACCTCGCCGGTCGCGTTGCAGGGCCTGTACGTGCCGCCGCCGCCGACCGGCTTCGAGATGGGCGGCAACGCGCTGGCGCGGCAGACCCGGTGGCCCAAGCAGAGCATCTACCTGGCGATGGGCCAGGTCGCCGCCGACCTCGGCCGGCCGCTGTATCCGCGCGTGCTGGCGCTGGATGCCGATGCCTCCTCGATCTACGTGCGCCAGCACACGCTCGACCTCTCGATGCCGCCGGCGCGACACCGCGCCTACGCGTTCCAGTGGTTCGCCTTCGCCGTCGCCGCGGTGGTGATCCTGCTGGTGCTGAATCGCAAGCGCCCGCCGCGCGGGCGATGATGATCCCACCGATGCCCTGTGATGAATGTCCACGATGAACACTGCTGATCCCGACCGCACGCGCAAGAGCCGCATCCATCTATTGCTGATCGCGCTGGTGTTCCTGGCGCCGATGATCGCCGCCGGCGTGCTCACCTTCGCCGGCTGGCAACCGGGCACCAAGGGCAATGGCCAGCCGATCGTGCCGCAGCGCAATTTCCTCGACGAGCACCTGCGTGTGGTGCTGGCCGACGGCGGCGATTACGCCTGGCGCGACAGCGAGCCGCGGATGACCCTGGTGGCGCTGTCTGGCCCGGAATGCGCCACGCAATGCCTGGCCACATTGACCGCGATGGCCAAGGCGCGCGTCATGCTGAACCACAAGCAGGACCGCCTGCGCCTGCTCTACCTCGGCACGCCGCCCGCCGATGCGGCGGCGCGCGAGGCGATGGCGACGTACTGGCAAACTGGCCGCGACGTCGACGGCAAGCTCGACGGCTACCGGCCGGCCACGCCGGACAGCGTCGGCGCGCTGCTGGTGGAATCCAACGGCACCGCGCTGTCGTTCTACCCGCCGGGCTTCGACGCCGCCGGCTTGCTGCGCGACATGCGCAAGGTGATCAAGTGATGTCGGCGCGGCAGCGGAAGTTTCTGCGGTGGTTGTCGCTGCTGGCGGCGCTGTTCGCCTTCGGCCTGGTGATGTTCGGCGCCTTCGTGCGGCTGTCCAACGCCGGGCTGTCCTGCCCGGACTGGCCCACCTGCTACGGCCAGGTCACCTGGCCGCAGCACGCGCAGGCGGTGGCACACGCCGACGCGGCCTTCCCGGATCGCCCGTACGAGGCGCACAAGGCGTGGCGGGAGCAGGTGCATCGCTTCCTTGCCGGCACGCTGGGCGTGCTGGTGCTGGTACTGGCGCTGGCCGCGGCCTGGCGCGACCGCCGCGTGCGCGCGATGGTGGTGGTCGGCGCGGCATGCGCGGCGGTCGGCGTGACCATGTACATGCGCGGCGAGCACGTGTTTTCCTCGGTGCTGGCAGGGGTGGCAATCGCCGCGCCGCTGTCCGGCGCGTGGCGACTCGGGGGCAGCGGCGCGCGGCGGATCAGCGTGCTGGCGTTCGCGGTGATCGTGTTCCAGGCCATGCTCGGCATGTGGACGGTCACCTTGCTGCTGAAGCCCGTAGTGGTCACCAGCCACCTGCTCGGCGGCATGCTCACCTTCGGCCTGCTCTCGTACGTGGCGCTGCGCTTTGCCGGCGTTGCCGCGCCGGACCAGCACCTGGCTGCGCTGCGCACCCTGGTGGTGGCAGGCGTGGTGCTGCTGGCGTGCCAGATCGCGCTGGGCGGCTGGACCTCGTCCAACTACGCGGCACTGGCCTGCGGCTATGGCCCCGGCTCGTTCCCGCAATGCCTGGGCCAGTGGGCGCCGCCGACGGACTTCCATGAAGGTTTCATCCTGTGGCGCGGCATTGGCGTGAACTACGAAGGCGGCGTGCTGGACATGGCCGCGCGCAGCGCGATCCAGATCGCGCACCGGATCGGCGCGCTGGTGGTGTTCTGCTATCTCGGCTGGCTGGCGTTCAAGGCAGCGAGTCGCGGCTTGCGCATGCACGCGCTGGCGATCGCGTTGATCCTGCTGGCCCAGGTGACGCTGGGCATCAGCAACGTGTACTTCGGCCTGCCGCTGCCGGTGGCCACCGCGCACAATGGCGTGGCGGCCTTGCTGCTGTTCGCCCTGCTGGCCACGCTGGCGCGCACGCAGCCCGCTGCACCGATGTCAGAGGAGTCCTGAGCGAGATGGAGTTGATCCGCGAGTATCTGCAGCTGACCAAGCCGCGCGTCGTCGCCTTGCTGGTGTTCTGCGCCGTGATCGGCATGTTCCTCGCCGTGCCCGGCCTGCCGCCGTGGCGCGGACTGGTGTTCGGCACGCTGGGCATCTGGATGGCATCCGGTTCGGCGGCGGCGTTCAACCACCTGATCGACGAGCGCATTGACAAGCTGATGGTGCGCACCGCGCGCCGCCCGCTTGCCACCGGCAAGCTCACCGCGCATCAGGCGCTGGCGTTCGCGGTGCTGCTGGGCATCGCCTCGATGCTGGTGCTGGCGCTGCTGGTCAACACGCTGACCGCGCTGCTGACCTTCGGCGGCCTGATCGGCTACGCGCTGGTCTACACCCGCTACCTGAAGCGCGCCACGCCGCAAAACATCGTGATCGGCGGCCTCGCCGGCGCGATTCCGCCGGTGCTGGGCTGGACCGCGGTCACCGGCGAACTGCATGCCTTCGCGCTGCAGCTGTGCCTGATCATCTTCGTGTGGACGCCGCCGCACTTCTGGGCGCTGGCGATCTTCCGCCGCGAGGATTACGCGCGTGCCGGCGTGCCGATGCTGCCGGTCACCCACGGTGTGGTCTACACCCGCTGGCAGGTGCTGTTCTACACGATCCTGCTGGTGCTGGTGACCCTGCTGCCGGCGATCACCGGCATGAGCGGACTGATCTACCTCGGCGGCGCGGCGGTGCTGGACGCAGGCTTCCTCTACTACGCGATCCGCCTGCTCAACCCGCCCGACGAGCTGTACCCGATGAAGGTGTTCAAGTATTCCATCGTCTACCTGATGGCCTTGTTTGCCTTCCTGCTGCTCGACCATTGGCTGGTCGATCCGCTGTTGCAGCATGGGGCGGTGCTGTACCCGATCGGTTGAATGGCGACGAGGGCCGGGTGCGTGTCTTTGGGGGGGCGCTCCGGCGGGGGAGTTTGCGGATGAGTTGTCGGCAGCAAGGGAAGGCGAGCGCGGCATGGCCTTCACCAGATGAAGCTGGTCGCGATCGTGTTCGGGCGGAGCAGCCTGAAGCAGACGGGGTGGGAGCTGCCTTCAGGCAGGTCGGGACAGAGCGTTTCGGCAAGCGTCAGGGTCAGTCGGCCGGCATCGGCATCCACGGCGGAAACGAAGGCGGCGCTGAAATCGAAGTAGCGGCCGGCTGCCGCGTGCGCACCCTTGAAAAGGCTTTCCTTGGCGGAGAACGCGATCGTGAGGAGCATGTCG
>CALCWL010000149.1 GCA_937906285.1 uncultured Rhodanobacter sp.
GCGCGCGGCCGAACCCCGCGAGCTGACCCTCACCCTCACCGGGCAGGCGCTGATCGCGCACGACCTCTGCAGCGAGCCCTATCCAGGCCTCGCCGAAGTGATCGCCGAGGTACGTCGCGGCGACGTTGCCATGACCGACCTGGAGACGCCCATACGCCTTGGCGCGTCGGGCACAGCGACTCGCCAGGGGCTGTTCCTGCATGCCGCGGGCCCCGACGTCTTGCGCTGCCTGCGCTCGTTCGGCTTCGACATGCTGGCCCTGGCCAACAACCACGCCGGCGATTTCGGCCGTGCGGGCGTACTGGTCACCCGCAACGCCGCGCAGCACGCCGGTTTCGCCACCGCCGGCAGCGGCAGCGACCTCGCCCAAGCCAGCGGTGCCGCCTACTTCATCGCGCGCGGCCGCCGCGTCGCGCTGGTGGCCATGGCGGCGGGCAAGATCCGTCCGGGCGTGGCGGCAACAAGTTCGCGCGCCGGCATCAACGAGCTGCGCCTGACCGCGGCCGGCACACCCGACCGGGACGATGTGGAACGAATCCTTGAGTCGATCCGCGCGGCGGCCGGCACGGCCTTCGTCGTCGCCTGCCTGCACAATCACGATTGGCGCGGCGACATGCGCATCACCCAGCCATGGGCGCGCGAATTCGCGCGGAACTGCGCCGAAGCCGGTGCCGGCGCATTCTTTTCGCACGGCGCCCCGCTGCTGCACGGGATCGAGCTTCATCACGGGGTGCCGATCTTCCACGGCATGGGCAGCCTGATCTTCCATTCCCGCACCGAACCCGGCTACTACCCGCCCGAGGTGTGGGAGAGCATGATCGCGCATCTTCATCAGCGCGATGGCTCGATGCGTCAGCTCGAACTGGTACCGGTGGTGCTCAACGAGAGGGGCGACGATGCGAGTCGCCAGGACGAAACGCGGGGTCGCCCCAGGATCGCGCGCGGCGCGGATGCACAACGCATCCTCGCGCGCCTCCAGTCGCTCAGCGCGGTGCTCGGCACCTCGCTGCGCATTGCCGGAGAACGCGGCTGGATCAGCCTGGATTGACCGTCGAAGGAGTCAGCCGCCCGACACCGGGAACGTCTGCACGTCGCCCTTGGCCGATTGGGCCGAAGCCGGTCGGCTGGCCCCCGGCTTGGCCGGGTTGCTGCCGCACTGGTACGCGCCCCACGGCTGCGAGCCGTCGGCCGGTTCGGCCAGCGGCTTGATGGTGTCGGCGTTCATCTTGGCCGCCTCGTTGCGGGCGAGCACTTCCAGTTCGTCGCGCACCTTGATGTCGTTGCGGTCGACCGGGCCGACGCGGTTCATCACCGAGACGGTGACCTTGCCCAGTTCGCGGCAACCGGAAACGTCGCCGGACCAGGCGGTGCGCACGTTCTTGCCGGCCGGATCCAGGGTGATGCCCCAGCTGCAGGCGCCGAGCAACAGGACGGGAACGAGCAACAACAGGGTCTTGCGCATGGGTGGCTCCGCGGCAGGTCTTGAGGACATGAAAGAGGCCGGACCAGGATGATCCGGCCGCCATCGTAACGCGCCGGCGCGCCGGCGTCCCTCGATCCATCCGCCGGTTGCCGCGCCGGTTCAGCCGGCGCGGCAGCATGGCTCACTTCGCCGACTTGGCCGCCACCGGCTTGCCATCGGCGTCGAGCACCTCGACCGTGCCGAGCTTCAGCGCCCGGATCGGCGACTCGATCTTCTTGAGGTCGCCGACGATCACCCAGGTCAGCTGGTCCGGGTGAATGATCTCCTTCGCCGCAGCCTCCACCGACGCATCGGTCTGCGCTTCGATGCGCGACTTCAGGGTCTGCACGTAGTCGTCCGGACGGTTGTACTGGGCAATGCCCTGCATGGCGCCCATCACCGCCTGGGTGGTCTGGTACTGGCCCGGCATGCTGCGCACGTCGCCGACCTTGATCTTGCTGATCTCCTGCGCGGTCAGCGGCTTGTCGCCGATCACCCCGCGCGCTTCCTTCAGCATCTCGCTGACCGACGCCGCGGTCTTGTCGGTCTGCACCGGTGCGTAGAGCATGAACGGGCGCTGCCCGACCGCGTTCTGCAGGAAGCTGAAGGCGCCGTAGGCCCAGTGCTTGTCCTCGCGCAGGTTCATGTTGAGGCGCGAGGTGAAAGTGCCGCCGAAGGCGCCGTTCATGGTCTGGATCTGCAGGTTGTTCGGGGCCTCGGTGGACGGCGCCAGGCTGCCGGCCAGGATCAGGCTCTGCTGCGCGCCGGGGCGATCGACCAGGAACACGCGCACGTCCTCGGGCGGCGCGACCTTGCCGATGTTCTTGGCCGGCACCTTGCTCGCCGGCGCCTTCCAGTTGCCGAACACCGCGTTCAACTGCGGGATGATCTTCGCTATCGTGGTGTCGCCCGCCACCAGGATCTTCATGTTGTCCGGGCGGATGTAGTCGGTCATGAACTGGCGCATGTCCGCATCGGTCAGCGACTTGATCGAGGCCTCGGTACCCGAGCCGGTGAACGGGATCGCGTAGGCGTGGCCCTTGCCGTACAGCAGCGGCGGCAGGGTGCGCAGCGCGATGCCGGTGGGTTGGCTCTTCTCCTGGGCGATGCCGGCCAGCCACTGGCCGCGCAGGCGGCTGATGTCGGCCTCGCGGAACGCCGGGTTGCGCACGATATCGGCGAACAGGTCGAGCGAAGGCTTGAGCTGGTCGTCCAGCGCGTTCAGCGAGGCGTTGCAGTAATCCAGCCCGCAACCGCTGGCGATGATCGCGCCCAGACGCTGCTTGCGCTTGGCGATCTCCACCGAATCGAGGTCCCTGGTGCCTTCGTCGAGCATCGACATGGTGAAGCTGGAGGTGCCCAGCTTGCGCCCCTGGTCGGCGGCGTAACCGGCGTCGAACAGCAACTGCATCTGCACCGCCGGCACCGCGTGGCGTTCGGCCAGCACCACCTCGACGCCGTTGTCGAGCTTGCCGTGCTGCAGGCTCGGAAAACTGAGGTCGGGGAAGCTGCCGACCTCGGGCACGCCCTTGCTGCGATCGACGTCGCTGGACACGGTCTTGTAATCGCCTTTGGGCGTGAGCACCGGCGCCGGCGCGCCGGACGCAGCCGCGCGGCCGGCCACGGTGGCCATGTCGGCGCCCTCGACCTTGCCCGGCACCACGGTCAAGGTGTAATCGCCCCTGGCGATCCACTTGTCCGCCACCGCCTTGACGCTGGCCGGCGTGGCCGCCATGAGGGTGCCGAAGTCCTTCAGATACTGCCCCGGATCACCGTGGTACAGCTGGCCCTCGGCCAGGATCGAGGCTTGCGTGTTGACCCGCTCCAGACCGCGCACGAACGAGGCGCGGGTTTCGGTCTTGACCCGCGCCAGCTCGTCGGTGGTGGGGCCGTCCTTGAGGAATTTCTGCCATTCGTCGGCGATGGCGGCCTCGACCTTGGCCGGGTCGACGCCCTTCTTCACGTCGACCTGCAGCTGGA
>CALCWL010000150.1 GCA_937906285.1 uncultured Rhodanobacter sp.
GCGGCTTCTGGGCGCCGCTGCGCGAGGCCGGCGGCGAGGTGCGCGTATACAACCCGCTGCAGTTGGGGCAGACCTTCGGCTGGCTCAGCCGCGACCACCGCAAGTCGCTGGTGGTCGACGGGGTCACCGGCTTCCTCTCCGGCGTGTGCATCAGCGCCAAATGGCTGGGAGATCCCGCGCGCGACGTGCCGCCGTGGCGCGATACCGGTGTCGCCTTGCGCGGCCCGGTGGTGGCCGAGCTGGAGGCCGCGTTCGCGCAAAGCTGGAGTGCCACGGGTGCGCCGCTGCGGGAGTTCGCGAGGGAGCCATCGGCACCCGCCGGCGACGTCGCGCTGCGCCTGATCGCCACCCAGCCCTCCACTGCCGGCATGTATCGGCTCGACCAGCTGATCGCCTCGCTGGCCACCCGCACGTTGTGGCTCACCGACGCCTATTTCGTGGGCATCGCACCGTACGTGCAGGCGCTGGTGGCGGCCGCCCGCGACGGCGTCGACGTGCGTCTGCTGGTGCCGGGCAGCAGCGATATTCCGGCGGTGGCCAGCATGTCCCGCGCCGGCTACCGGCCGCTGCTCAAAGCCGGCATCCGCGTGTTCGAATGGAACGGCTCGATGCTGCACGCCAAGACCGCGGTGGCCGACGGGCAATGGGCGCGGGTGGGCTCCTCCAACCTCAATCTCGCCAGCTGGCTGGGCAACCAGGAGCTGGATGTGGCAATCGAGGACGCCACCTTCGCCCGACAGCTCGCTGACCAATACGAACGCGACCTGGAAAACGCCACCGAGATCGTGTTGGCGCCGCACCGTCGCCGCGGCCGCGGCGAGAAGGTGCGCAGCAGCCAGGCGCGGCCGCGCGTGCGCCATGGCGGCGGCAGCTCCGGGCGCGCCGCCGCAGGCGCGTTGCGCCTGGCCAACAGCGTGGGGGCGGCGCTGGGCCATCGGCGCGTGCTCGGCGCCACCTCGGCCAAGCCGCTGTTCCTGGCCGCCACGGCGCTGCTGTTGCTGGGCGTGGTCGCAGCCCTGTGGCCGGCCTGGATCGGCTGGCCGCTTGCCGTGCTGTGCGGGTGGTTCGCGCTGAACCTGGGCATCCGCGGTTGGCGGCTGCGTCGCCGCCACCAGCGCACGGTGTGCGAAGCGGACGAACCCCGGGCCGGCCACGACACGTGAGACATTTGTTCTGATTCGCCTTCCAAGCAGATGTTTTTTCACGACTTCGCCGTGGCGGCATGCTAGGCTCGTCACCCCATGTCCGTCCCCGACAACCCCGCCCCGCGTCATGTGCTGACGCCCAGCTCGCTCAATCGGCTGGTGCGCGACCTGCTGGGCGACGCGCTGCCGCAGGTGTGGATCGAAGGCGAGCTGTCCAACGTGGCGAAGCCGGCCTCGGGCCACCTCTACTTCACGCTGAAGGACAGCAGCGCGCAGGTGCGCTGCGCGATGTTCAAGATGAAGGCCTCCGTGCTGCGCTTCCGCCCGGTCGATGGCATGCAGGTGTTGCTGCGCGCCAAGGTCGGCCTGTACGAACCGCGCGGCGAGTTCCAACTGGTCGCCGA
>CALCWL010000151.1 GCA_937906285.1 uncultured Rhodanobacter sp.
GCCGGCCACGAAGACCTGGATACCGACCTGATGCCGGCCAGCGACGATCCCGCGCGGCAGATCCGTCGCAAGCTCGACCCCGGCGTGTGCTTCCCGTGGGATGCCGTCGTGCCTGCCTGCGGCCTGCAACGGCTGCGCTAGACTGCGGCTCCGCCACCCCGGTCCGCCCCATGTCGGAGTTCACCGTCCAGCCGCTGCTGCGAACGCCGCTCGTCGCGGCGCACGACGTGCACTGCCGCGGCGAGTGCCGCCACCGCAGCGCGGAGGAATGCGCGGCTGCGACGCACCTGGTGTTTCCGTATCGCGGCCTGTTCCTGCGCCACGTCGGCAGCGCGCAGTCGGTGGCCGACGCGAACCACGTGTTGCTGTTCAACGCGGGCCAGGGCTACCAGGTCAGCCATCCGGCGAGCGGCGGCGACGCCTGCCTGTCGCTCTCGATCGCGCAGCCGCTGCTGCGCGAGCTGGCGCCGGCTGCGCTGCTGCAGCGTCGCGACGAACCGGTGTTCCACGGCCAGTCGCTGCGCATCGACGAGCGCGCCCAGGTACTGGTGGCGCTGCTGCGCCACAGCCTGCGCCACGGCAGCATCGAGCCGCTGGAAGCGGAGAGCCTGGCGCTGACCCTGCTCTGCCGGAGCCTCGGCCCGCGCACCACCCACGTGCCCGGTGCCACGCGGGCACGCCAACGCCTCGTGGACCGTGCCAAGCTGCTGCTCGCCAGCGACCTCACCCGCCGCTGGACGCTGGCGGAGATCGCGGCGGAGATCGGCGGCTCGCCGGTCTATCTCACCCAGGCTTTCCAGCAGGTCGAGGGCATGCCGCTGTACCGCTATCACCTGCGCCTGCGGCTGGCGCATGCGCTGGACCGGATCGCCGATTGCGAGGACGTCGCCGCCCTTGCGCTGGACCTCGGCTTCTCCAGCCACAGCCACTTCAGCGCCGCGTTCCGCCAGGCTTACGGCCGCACGCCCAGCGCGTTCCGGCAGGCCGCGCAGGCGCGAACCTCGTGAGTCGCTAAAGATCCTGACAGCCGCCCGAGCCGCGGCGTGGTCTCCTGCGTCTGCCCGCTCCCGGGCAAACCACGGAGAAACCCCATGAACGAGAAAACCTGCGCCGCCTGCGACTACCCGCTCGACGACAACGCCATCGAAGTCACCATCGGCGGCCGCACTGTCGAAGTCTGCTGCGAGGAATGCGCGCAGAAGCTGCGCGAGGCGGCAGCGCAAGCGTGAGTGGCGAGGCCCTCGCCGCCGCGGCCGGGCCGGCGGCGCCGGGCATGACCCGGCGCAGCTTCCTCGCCCTGTCCGCCGGCACGCTTGCCGGCGCGTGCACGAGCTGCGTGACGCACCGGCCATCTGCCGGCCGCACCGCGCCGGCGATGGATGCGGCGGCATTCCACGCCATGCGCCGTTACACGCACACCGCGTTCGGCGAGATCGCCCACGTCGAACGCGGCAGCGGTCCGGCGGCGCTGTTCCTGCACGGTTTTCCGCTGAACGGTTTCCAGTGGCGCGGCGCGCTCGACCGGCTGGCGCCGCACCGGCGTTGCATCGCGCCGGACTTCCTCGGCATGGGCTACACGCGGGTCGGCGCCGGCCAATCCTGCGCACCCGACGCACAGGTGGCGATGCTTGTCGTCCTGCTCGACGCGCTGCGCGTCGAACGCGCCGACGTGATCGCCAACGACAGTGGCGGTGCCGTGGCGCAGCTGCTGCTCGCCCGCCACCCCGGACGCGTGCGCAGCCTGCTGCTGAGCAACTGCGATACCGAACAGGACAGCCCGCCGCCCGCGCTGGCGCCGGTGATCGCGTTGGCAAGGCAGGGCCGTTTCGTCGACGACTGGCTGGGCAGGTGGCGGCGCGACCCTGTCCTCGCGCGCTCGCCCGATGGCATCGGCGGCATGTGCTACGCCGACCCGGCGCACCCCACCGACGAGGCGATCGCGACGTACTTCGCGCCGCTGCTGGCGTCGCGGCGCAGCCGCGAACTGGCGCACGCCTACGCCGTCGCGCTGGAGCGCAACGCACTGGCCGGCATCGGGCCGGCGCTGGCGCACTCGCGCGTGCCGGTACGCATCGTGTGGGGCGAGGCGGACACGATCTTTGCCGCCCGCGATGCGGGCTTCCTCGACCGCGCGTTCGGCCATTCGCTGGGCGTGCGCCGGCTGCCGCACGACAAGCTGTTCTGGCCCGAGGAGCGCCCCGACGTGATCGCCGACGAGGCCCGTCAACTCTGGAGTGCAACTGCATGACCGCCCGCATCGCCGTATACGGCGCCTATGGCCATACCGGTCGCTTCGTGCTGGACGAGCTCCGCCAGCGCGGCCTCGTGCCGGTGGCCTGCGGCCGCGACCCGGCCAGGCTGGAGCAGTTGGCCGCGGCCACCGGCGTCGAAGTGCGCACGGCAGCCGTCGACGATGCCGCCGCGCTGGACGCCGCTTTCGCCGGCACCGCCGCGGTGCTGCATTGCGCCGGCCCCTTCCTCGACACCGCCGCGCCGGTGCTGGATGCCGCGTTGCGTGCGCGCATCCACTACCTCGACGTGGCGGCGGAGCAGCGCGCGGTGCTCGCCACTTTCGCCCACGATGCCGCGGCGCGAACCGCCGGCGTGACGGTGGTACCGGCGATGGCCTTCTACGGCGGCTTCGCCGACCTGCTGGCCAGCGCCGTGCTCGACGGCGCCACCGACGCGGACGCCGTGGACATCGCCGTCGCCCTCGACGGCTGGCATCCCACGCGCGGCACCCGCCTCACCGGCGAGCGCAACCACTACCCGCGCACGTACGTCGAGCACGGCCGCCAGCGCACCGTGCCCGATCCCGCACCCCTGCGCGAGACGGATTTCCCGGCGCCGTTCGGACGACTGGAAACCACGCTGCTGCCGTTGTCCGAATCCGTCGTGGTGCCGCATCACGTCGCCTGCCGCCAGCTGCACGCGTGGATGAACCTCGCCCCGCTGCGCGAGCTGCGCGATCCCGCCACGCCGGCGCCCTCGGCGGCCGACGCCAGCGGCCGCTCCGCGCAGCGCTTCGTCGTCGACGTTCGCGTGCAACGTGGCCAACGCATGCGCCGCGCCATCGCCAGCGGCCGCGACATCTACGCCGTCACTGCGCCGTTGCTGGTGGAGGCGCTGCAACGCATCCTTTCCGGGCGCGTCCGCGGCAGCGGCGCGCTTGCCCCGGGACAGGCGTTCGACGCCCGCGACTTCCTCGCCACGCTGGCGCCGGCGATCGCGGTCACTTTCGAAACCGGCTGAGCCCGCCTGGGCCCCGCCGCTATACTGGCGCCCCCTGCAAGGATCCCCCATGAGCGAAGACCACGTCG
>CALCWL010000152.1 GCA_937906285.1 uncultured Rhodanobacter sp.
CGAAGAACAGCGCGCTGGTGACCGAGGCGCGCAGGCTCATCTTCTTGTGGATCTCCTGCGCCTTGAAGCCGGCCGTGTCGGTCGGCACCACGAAGCCCTGGATGCCGTCGTCGGTCTGCGCCCAGACGATCGCGATGTGCGCCAGGTTGCCGTTGGTGATCCACATCTTGGCGCCGTTGATGACCCAGTCGCCGCCATCCTTCTTCGCGTTGGTCTTCATGTTGGCCGGGTCGGAACCGCCGTGCGGCTCGGTCAGGCCGAAGCAGCCGATCACCTCGCCGGCGGACATCCGCGGCAGATACTGCTGCTTCTGCTCCTCGCTGCCGTAGGCGAAGATCGGGTACATGCACAGCGAGCTCTGCACCGAGGCGAAGCTGCGCAGGCCCGAATCGCCGCGCTCCAGCTCCTGGCAGATCAGGCCGTAGCTGACGCCGCTCATGCCGCCGCCGCCGTACTGCTCGGGGATCGTCGCGCCGAGCAAGCCGAGGCCGGCGATCTCCGGGATCAGCTCCTTCGGGAAGCGGGCCTGGTCGAAGCAGTCGCCGATGATCGGCAGCACCCGCTCGTCGACGAAGCGGCCCACGGAATCCTGCACCATGCGTTCCTCGTCGCTGAGCAGCGCGCGGACATCGTACAGATCGAGCGGATTCAGACGCACAGCCATGGAAGCTCCGGAGCCAAGCATGTAAAAGCCGGTATTGTAGCGCGACCCATGCGCCAGCACAGGGCCGGCGCTCCCGACGCGCGCGTATGGAGTGCACCCGCCCCAACCCGGCTCTCTGCTGCAGATCTGCCCCGGAAATCCATGTTCAAAGGTGTCTTGCTCGGCTTCATGGCCTTTGCCGCCTACGCCATCAGCGACGCGTTCGTGAAGTCGCTGCGCGGCTCGCTGCCGGCCTACGAGGCTGTGTTCTTCGGCGCTGCGCTGGGGCTGACCGCGCTGCCGTTCATCAAGGGCGCCGACGATCGCTGGCTCGCGGTGGTGCGAGCGCAGCGCCCGGGCCTGTGGCTGGTGCGCGCGCTCGCCAGCGCGGTGGGCAGCATCGCGGCCGTGGTGGCGTTCACCGCGCTGCCGATGGCCGAGGCGTTCGCGCTGATCTTCCTGCTGCCGATCTTCGTCACCATCCTGTCGGTGCTGGTGCTGAGGGAGCACGTGGGCTGGCGTCGCTGGTCGGCCGTGGTGGCCGGCTTCGTCGGCGTGCTGGTGGTGCTGCGGCCGGGCTTTCGGGTGCTGGGCATCGGCCACCTGGCAGCGATCGTGTGCGGGCTTTCCGGCGCCGTCTCGATGATCGCGCTGCGCATGGCCGGCCCTCACGAAAAGCGCCTCACCCTGTACGGCGCCGGCGTGGTCGGCTCGATGCTGTTCTCCGGAGTACTGATGCTGGCCGATTTCCGCTGGCCGGACCTCGCCCAGTGGGGCCGGCTGCTGGGCTACGGCCTGCTCGCCGCGCTGGCCTCGGTGCTGCTGATGCTGGCCACGCAGAAGGCGCCAGCCAACCACGTCGCGCCGACCCAGTACAGCCAGATGCTATGGGCCGTGCTGCTCGGCTACGTGGTGTTCCACGATCGGCTGGACTGGCCGATGGCCATCGGCATCGCGATCATCCTCGGCGCCGGCTTGTTCACTTTCGTGCGCGAGGAACAGGTGACGCGCTGGCGGAAGCGCGTCCGGATGATCTGACCAGCTTCTGCAGGCGCACGGCACAGCGCGCCAGCTCGGCACGCAAGGCCGATGGGGTGCGGACCTCGAAATCGAACGGCAGCGCGGCGAGCTGGCGGGCAAACCAGGCCAGGTCGTCGGCGCTGCTGCGCAACAACACGCCGCCATCCAGCGGCTCCAGCAGGCCGAAGCCCAGCGAGAACGCACGCCGTGCGGTCGGCAGGTCCGCATGCAGCAACACCTCGATGTCGCGGCCGCGCGGCATGCCGGCGATACCCCGCACCAGGTGCTCCAGGGCGTCGAAATCGGCGGGACGTTCGAAATGCCGATCCAGCAGAAGCACCCTGCCCATCCGGTCCAGCCGGAACGAGCGCAGCCCGTGGCGCAGCCGGCACATGCCCAGCGCGTACCAGGCACCGCCGCGCCAGGCCAGGCCGTACGGATCGAATTCGCGCTCGGTGTGGCTGCCCTGGGCCGAGTCGTAGCTCATGCGCACCCGCTGCTGTGCCTGTGCGGCGGTGGTCAGTGCGATCAGCGCGGCGTTGCTGGTCGGCGTGGTCGTGGCGGGCAGCAGATCAACCTTGACCGTATCGGCGATCGCGCGCACCTGGCGCTTCAGGCCATCGGGCATCACCCGCGCGAGTTTCGCCTGGGCGCTTTCCACTGCCGGCGCCGCCTCGGCCAGGCCCAGCCCGCGCGCTGCGACCATGCCCACCGACAGCGCCACCGCCTCGTCGTTGGTGAACATCATCGGCGGCAGCCTGAAGCCGGCGACCAGCATGTAGGCGCCGTGGCGGCCGCGCTCGGCGGTGAGCGGAATGCCGAGGTCTTCCAGCATCACGATGTAGCGCCGCAGCGTGCGCACGTCGACGCCGACCCGGCGCGCCAGTTCTGGGCCGCTCATGCGGCCGTGGCTCTGCAGCAGGTCGAGCACCGCCAGCACGCGGGTGGTGGGTTTGGCCATGGCGGCGATGGTAGCGACAAATCAGGGCGATTATTGCCCTGTATGTGTTTTAGCGTAGGTCCTGCGCTACCCGGCGCTCTGGCCAGGGATACCCCATGAACCCCTTCAAACGACTGTTGTCCGGCATCGTCGCGAGCATCGCGCTCGGCACCGCCATGCCGGTACCTGCCCGACCCGCCAACGAGGCCCCCACGATGGAAAGCGTGCAGCACCTCCGGAATTACCAGGTCGTCGAATTTCGCCGCTACGTCACCGCGGACGGCGAGCTGGCGCACTTCGTCAAATACTTCGACGCGTATTTTCCCGAAGCCTTCGAGCAGCTCGGCGCGATGGTGTTCGGCCAGTTCACCGAGCGCGGGCATACGAACCGTTTCACCTGGCTGCGCGGCTTCCATGACATCAACGCGCGGCCGATCGTCAACGCGGCGTTCTATTACGGGCCGCTGTGGAAGGAGCACCGCATCAAGGTCAACGCGATCCTGCCGGACAGCGACAACGTGATGCTGCTGCGTCCGCTGCATGCCGACCGGGGTGTCAGCGTGCTGCCGGCAGTGGACCCGGTGACCGAGGGAGAGGGCGCGCAGGGCATCGTTGTCGCGCAGATCTTCACGGTGAAAAAAGGCAGCGAGGAAGCCTTCGCGAAAGAGGCAGAAGCCGCGTTCGCCGGCTACCGCGTCGAAGGCGTGCACGCGGCCGGCGTGCTGGTGTCGCTGGACGTGCCGAACAACTTCCCGCAGTTGCCGATACGCACGGACGGGCCGTTCCTGGTGTGGCTCGGGGTGGTCCGCGACAACGCCACGCTGGATGAGCGACTTGCGCCACGATTGGCCGCCGCGGAACAGGCGCTCGCCGCCGGCGGCCTGCTGCGCGGCACGCCGGAACGCGTGGTGATGGACCCGACTCCGCGCTCGCGTCTGCGCTGGCTGCCCGACACCGATGGCGGGGCTGTGCCATGAACCACTACGAGCAGCTCTGGCTGTTCTTCGCCCTGGTCTTCGGCATCATCGTGCTGCCCGGACTGGACATGGCTTTCGTGCTGGGCAGCACCCTGGCCGGGGGACGCACCCGCGGCCTCGCCGCCGTGGCCGGCATCATCGCCGGCGGCGTCTGCCATGTCGTGATGACGGCGCTGGGCATCAGCGTGCTGATCAAGCTGATACCCGGCGCGTTCGGCGCGCTGCTGCTGGCTGGCGCGCTGTACATCGCCTGGATCGGCATCTCGCTGGTGCGCAGCGAATCCGCGTTCGGCCTGCAGCCGGATACCCGATCGCGCTCGCGCGCCACGACCTTCCGCCAGGGCATGCTGACCTGTCTGCTCAACCCCAAGGCCTACCTGTTCATGCTCGCCGTGTTTCCGCAGTTCCTGCGCCCGGAACACGGCCCATTATGGATGCAGGCCGCGGTGATGTGGCTGATCATCGCGTTCAACCAGCTGTGCGTCTACGGCGGCGTGGCACTGCTGGGCGACCGCGTGCGGCAGTGGCTGCGCGGCAGTCCGGTTGCCGGCATGCTGGCGACGCGCTGCGTGGGTGCCACGCTGATCGCAGCGGCGGCGTTGACGGGCTTCGAAGGCTGGCGGGGAATGTGACTGTCAGTCGATCATGGCGCCGGTCGTTCCAGCCTGCGGGCCGCCGCACTTCCATGCGACGGCCCTCCGGTTCAGAGCTGGCCCACCTGGGTATAGTCGGACTTCACCACCTTGCCGTCGGCGCCCACCTCGACGATCAGGCTGTTGCGCTGCGATTTGAAACCCTTGGTCTCGCCAAACACGTATTCCATGTTGCGATTGCCCTTGGTCGATGACACCGGGTAAATGGCCTCGCCACTGGGATGTCCCAACAAGGCCACGACGGCCTCCGCGGACATGCCCGGCTTGATGGTTTTCGCCTTGTCCACGTCAAAATACGTGTTGTCCTGCTTGAACGAACTGGAATAGCCCTTCTCGACCAGGACACCATCCTTGAACACCAGAGCCAGCGACCTCGCCGGCGTCACGCCGGGAAATACGGCCTTGCCGCCGACCTTGGCATATGCATAGGTATCCATGTTCAAGGTTTCGCCATTGACCACCTTGGTACTCTTTAGGTTCGGTTTGCCGAGAGACGCGAGCACACTGTCTTGCGTGCTGGTGCCAACGACCAGTTGATCATCGGAAGGCTTGACGAAGTTGACGCCGGCCGCGCAGCCAGCCAACAGCAGCACGACGGCCATGGCCGCATGGTTCGCAATACGCATGATTCCCCCTGGATGGTATTCGGTTTGCCTCTGCATCAACTGACGCCAGGCAATTCACCCTAGCATCCGGGTCACGCAAGTTTTTGCGAAATTCCGACACCGAACCCGGGCAAAGACTTGGTCAGAGCATCCCTAGCGATTGCTCACTCCATGCGGTACATGTCCGGTGGCCACGTGCTGCCGCGCCGATTCCACGTTGGCGGGCGAATCGTCGAAGAAGATGTCGGCACCGAAGGCGTCGAGGAACGGCCCCTTGTCGCGACCGCCGAGGAACAACGCTTCGTCGATGCGCACGCCCCATTTGCGCAAGGTGAGGATCACGCGCTTGTGCGCGGGTGCGGAGCGCGCGGTGACCAGCGCGGTGCGGATCGGCGAATCCTCCGCCGGGAACGCCGTCTGCAGGTGATGCAACGCGGTGAGGAAGCCGCGGAACGGACCGACCGACAAGGGTTCGGTGGCATGCTCGGTCTCGCGGCGATGGAACGCTTCGAGGCCCTCTTCGCGCGAGACGCGCTCACCCTCGTCGCCGAAGATCACCGCGTCGCCGTCGAAGGCGATGCGCAATTGCTCGCTCATGCGAGGCGGTGCAACGCTTGGCAGGATGGTGGCCGCCGCCACGCCGGCGGCGAGCGCGCGGCCGACATCCTCGGCGTTGGCGGAGAGGAACAGGTCGGCCTTGAACGGCGCGATGTAGTCGGAAGTCGGTGCGCCGCTGGTGAACGCGGCGCGGCTGATTTCCAGGCCGTGGTGCTGGATCGCGTTGAAGATGCGCAGGCCGGTGTCGCCGGAATTGCGCGACAGCAGGATCACCTCCACCGGCGGCACGTCGCCGGCCAGC
>CALCWL010000153.1 GCA_937906285.1 uncultured Rhodanobacter sp.
ACGAAGCGCTGCTCTCCGGCGAATCGCGCCCGCAACGGCGCCAGCGCGGCGAGCGCCTGGTGGCCGGCAGCGTGCTGCTGACCGGGCCGGCCCAGCTGCGCGTGGAGCACGGCGGCGCGCAGACCAGCGTGGCCCGGCTCGGCGCGCTTGCCACGCGCGCACGGCAAGCCCGCACGCAGGTCGCCGGCAGCGATCGCGAGGTCACCCGCTTCGTGCGCCGGGTGCTGGTGCTCACCGCACTGACCGCACTGGGCTGGCTGCTGGTCGACCCCTCGCGCGCGTTCGACGCAGCCATCGCGGTGCTGGTGGTGGCCTGCCCCTGTGCCTTCGCGCTGACCGTGCCGGTGACGCTGACCCGGGCACTGGGCCGGCTCGCCCGCCGCCACGTGCTGGTCACCGACGGCGGCGCCCTGCTCGCGCTGGCCGGCGTGGACCGCGCCCTGTTCGACAAGACCGGAACACTCTCCACCCCGAGCCTGGACAACGACTCGATCGAACCCCTGCGCGGCGACAGCCGCGAGCAGGTGCTGGCCTGGGCGTCGGCGCTGGCCAGCGCCAGTTCGCATCCGCTGGCTCGCGCCCTGAGCGCCGCGGGCAGGCAGCGCATCGCCATGCCGGCCGCGCAGGATGTGCGCGTGCAGCTCGCCGCGGGCATCGAAGGCAACGTCGGCGATCGCGTGCTGCGGCTGGGCCGCGCCCGCTACGCGCTGGGCGACGCGCATTACGATCCGCGACTGGCCGGCGCAGCACTGGTGCTTGCCGACCAGCACGGCGCGCTTGCCCGCTTCGGCTTCCACGAGCGACCGCGCGAGGATGCCGCTGCCACGCTGGCACGACTGCGCGGGGATGGCATCGGCGTGTGCATGGCCAGCGGCGACAGCGCCGATCGCGTCGCCGCGCTGGCCGCGCGGCTCGGCATCGACGACTGGCATGCGCGCCAGTTGCCGGCCGACAAGCTGGCCCTGCTGCAATCCCTGCAAGCCGACGGCCACCGCGTGCTGGCGGTGGGCGACGGCAGCAACGACGCGCCGCTGCTGGCTGCCGCCGACGTCTCTGCCGCGCTGTCCAGCGGCACCGACCTGGCCCAGGCCCAGGCCGACCTGCTGCTGCTCGACGGTCGCCTGCAAGGCCTGCTGCACGCGCACGCGATCGCCGTGCAGATGCAGCAGGTGATCGCACAAAGCCGCCGCTGGGCGCTGGGCTACAACCTGTGCGCCGTACCGTTCGCGGCGTTCGGCCTGGTGCCGCCGTGGCTGGCGGCCATCGGCATGTCGCTGAGCTCGCTGATGGTGGTGCTCAACGCCATGCGCGTCGGCCGCGAGCGCGCGAGCGACGCCGACGCCCGACACGCCGGCCGCACCGCCGAGGCGGCGGCATGAACATCCTGCTGGTGCTGATCCCGGTCACCCTGGTGGTGATCGGGGTGGCTGTGGCGCTGTTCTTCTGGGCCGTGAACCACCAGCAATTCGACGATCTCGACAGCCCCGGCGTGCTGCCGCTGATGGACGACCAGCCCGAGCCGGCCGAAGACCCCGAGAATCCACCCACGCTCCCATAGGAGCCCGCACGCGGGCGATGCTCTGTGTCGGGCTTCGGGCTTCGGGCTTCGCAAAAGCAGGAGCGTCGCTCGCGGATGCGACGCCTCCAGGCATAGGGCGGGCACGACCCGCCAGCTTTTGTCGGCGGTGCCGTGCAAGGCCGGTGGGCCGTGCCCGCCCTACGTCGATCGCCGGCGCAGCGCGGCTTGCAACAGGCGTCGCTGCACGCGTTCGGACAGACTCTTCGGCGCATCCAGGCCCATCCGCGCCAGGGCCGCACCCTCATCCTCGACCGCCTCGCCGGGGCGCACCGCGGCGCGCAACACCTGCCAGCGGCCGCGCCAGCGATTGCTGCGCGACTGCAGCCATTCCAGCGCCGGCAGAAGGCGCTGTTCGACCTCGTCGAAATCGCTGCCGAAGGGGAACACCGGCAGCTGGCCCTTGCGTCGGAACGGGGCCAGCGCCGCGTGCAGGGCTTCGGGCTGGTGCCGGCGCCAGGCGTCGGGTATGGCGAAATCCGCCGCCAGCTTGCCGTTCGATTTCGCCTCCGCGCACAGCGCGTCCAGAAAGCGCGCATCGCAGATCGACAGCATCCCCTCGATGCATTCGCTGTCGCTCTTGCCGCGCAAATCGGCGATGCCGTATTCGGTGACCACGATGTCGCGCAGGTGACGCGGGATCGTGGTCTGGCCGTAGCCCCAGCGGATCGTGCTCTCGATGCCGCCGCGATGGCGGCGGGTGGCGCGCAGCAGCAGCACCGAGCGTGCGCCCGGCAACTCGTGCGCCATCGCGACGAAGTTGTACTGGCCACCGACGCCGCTGACCACGGCGCCGTCGTCCAGCGTGTCGGACACTGCCGCGCCGAGCAGGGTCGCCATCATGCAGGTGTTGAAGAAACGCGCATCGCGTCGCTGCAGCGCGGCCAGCGCCTGGTGGTCGCCATAAAGCTGGTTGACGTTGGACACCGCGCACATGTCGATCCCGTCCGGGTCGCTTGCCTCGGTGGCGGCCAGCCATTCGTACAGGTCGCGCGAGCCGAGGAAGAATGCACCGCGCAGGTAGTGGCCGCCGGGCGTGCCCGGGTTCAGTCGACCGGACACGGAGGCGCGCTCAAGCGCGAGGTTGTCCCAGCTGCGCCGCTTCAGGATGCCGCCGCGGTGCAGGTGCATGAAGCCGTCCATCACCATCTCGCTGGCGCCGTACAGCCCGGTCTTCAATGGAGCCAGGCCACCGAGCGCACCGGCCTGCGCATGGGTGCTGCCGGCCGGATCCAGCGCCACCAGCATGCAGCGCCAGGCGGTGTTCTGCTGCTGGCGCAGCAGCAAGGCCTTGACCAGCGCGTCGGACAGCGCACCGATGCCGATCTGCAGGCAACCGCCATCGCGCACCAGGCTGCTGGCATGCAGGCCGATCGCGTACTCGGTCAGGTCGATCGGCAACCGCGGCAGCGCAAACAGGCGCGGCGAGGATTCCGGCTGCAGCTCCACGTCGAAGTAATCCGCCGGCACCTCGGCGTCGCCGCCCAGCCACGGCAGGTCGGGATGCACCACGGCCACGCACAACGGCCGCCGCCCCCCGGCCAGCTGCACCTGACGCAGCAGATCCAGGGTCAGGTCGGGGTTGCACGACAGGCTGTAGCGCACACCCTCGGCGGTTTCGCGGCGTGCCACCAGTTGCACCAGCAGGTTGATGTCCTGCAACGCCAGGTCGCGCGCCACGTGGGTGTAGTTCTGACTGATGTAGTTGCGCTGCGCACTGCCCGAATGCAGCAGTGCGCCACTTTGCAGGTAGAACTCGTGTACCACGACGTTTGGCGGCAGGGCGTCGCGTGCCTGGTCCAGGGCGTACTGCGGGTCGACCGCATCGGCGCCGAAGTGACGTTCCAGGAACGGCTGCAGGAAGCGCTGCTGCAACCCCGCCTTCGGCTGCGGCCGGGTCAGCGACAGCGCGGTGTAAAGGCGCATCGACCGGGTCGGGTCGCCCGCAGTGAGCCGGTACAACGCGTTGAGCAGGCCGTGCGGCTTGCCCAGGCCCAGCGGCG
>CALCWL010000154.1 GCA_937906285.1 uncultured Rhodanobacter sp.
GGGGTCGTCTCAGAAAACGGAAAATAAAGCACGCTAAGCCGGTGGCAGCGGTCGCAATGGCCTGAACTTCCCCGCACCGACCTTGGCACTGCTGCGCCATAGGTAATCGCCGGTCAGGTTGATATGCTCCCACCCCAGCGGTGACAGATATTGCAGCAACGTGTCGTCCAGCGCCTTGCCGTGGGCACGCAAAGCACTGGTGGCACGCTCCAGATAGACCGTGTTCCACAACACGATGGCCGCCGTCACCAGATTGAGGCCGCTGGCCCGGTAGCGCTGCTGCTCAAAACTGCGGTCGCGGATTTCACCCAATCGGTAGAAGAAGACCGCCCTGGCCAGCGCGTTGCGCGCCTCGCCCTTATTCAGCCCCGCATGGACGCGGCGGCGCAGCTCCACGCTTTGCAGCCAATCCAGAATGAACAGCGTGCGCTCGATGCGCCCCAGCTCGCGCAGGGCGACGGCCAAGCCGTTTTGGCGCGGATAGCTGCCGAGCTTGCGCAGCATCAGCGAGGCCGTCACCGTGCCCTGCTTGATCGAAGTGGCCAGCCGTAGGATTTCATCCCAATGAGCGCGAATAGCCTTGATGTTCAGCCTGTCGCTGCTAATCATCGGCTTGAGTGCATCGTAGGCAGTATCGCCCTTGGGAATGAACAGCTTGGTGTCGCCCAGGTCGCGGATGCGCGGCGCGAACCGGAATCCCAGAAAGTGCATCAGGCCGAACACATGATCGGTGAAGCCCGCCGTGTCGGTGTAGTGTTCCTCGATACGCAAGTCAGACTCGTGGTACAGCAGGCCATCGAGCACATAGGTCGAGTCGCGCAAGCCGACGTTGACCACCTTGGCGCTGAAGGGCGCGTATTGGTCGGAGATATGGGTATAGAACGTCCGCCCAGGGCTACTTCCATACTTCGGATTGATATGCCCGGTGCTCTCTGCCTTGCTGCCGGTTCGGAAGTTCTGGCCGTCCGACGATGACGTGGTGCCGTCGCCCCAGTTTCCGGCGAAGGGTTGTCGAAACTGTGCGTTCACCAGCTCGGCCAGCGCCGTCGAATAGGTTTCGTCGCGAACGTGCCAGGCTTGCAGCCAAGACAGCTTGGCGTAGGTGGTGCCAGGGCAGGACTCGGCCATCTTGGTGAGCCCAAGATTGATACCATCAGCCAGAATCGTCGTCATCAGCAAGGTTTTGTCCTTGGCCGTGTCGCCGGTCTTCAGGTGTGTGAAGTGGCGCGTGAAGCCCGTCCATTCATCGACCTCCATCAGCAACTCGGTGATCTTGAGGTGCGGCAGCAACATCGCCGACTGGTCAATCAAGGCTTGCGCGGCGTCTGGCACCGCTGCGTCCAGCGGCGTGATCTTCAGGCCCGATGCAGTGGTGATGATGGCATCCGGTAAGTCGTTGGTCGCCGCCATGCGGTTGACTGTGGCGAGTTGCGCCTCCAATAATTCCAGTCGGTCATGCAGATATTGGTCGCAGTCGGTGGCCACGGCCAGTGGCAATTCGCTGGCCAGCTTCAGGGTGGCGAACTTCTCGATCGGCACCAGGTATTCGTCGAAGTCCTTGAACTGGCGCGAACCCTGCACCCAAACATCACCAGAGCGCAGTGCGTTCTTCAGCTCCGACAGGGCGCATAACTCGTAGTAACGCCGGTCAATACCCTCGTCGGTCAGAACCAGCTTTGCCCAGCGCGGCTTGATGAATGCGGTTGGCGCATCGGCGGGCACCTTGCGCGCGCTGTCGCTGTTCATGCCGCGCAGCACGTCGATGGCATCGAGCACACCCTTGGCGGTGGGCGCGGCGCGCAGTTTGAGCACGTCCAGGAACTGCGGCGCATAGCGGCGCAGCGTGGCGTAACTCTCGCCGATATGGTGCAGGAAATCAAAATCGGCAGGCCGCGCCAGCGTTTGCGCCTCGGTGACGTTGGCGGCGAAGGTGTCCCACGGCATGACCGCTTCGATGGCGGCGAACGGATCGCCGCCGCTTTGTTTGGCTTCAATCAGCGCCTGACCGATGCGCCCATACATCCGCACCTTGTCGTTGATCGCCTTGCCGGAAGCCTGGAACTGCTGTTGATGCTTGTTCTTGGCCGCATTGAACAGCTTGCCGATGATGCGGTCGTGAAGGTCGATGATTTCATCAGTGACGGTGGCCATGCCCTCGATGGCCAGTGCTACCAAGGTGGCGTAACGCCGCTGCGACTCGAACTTGGCCAGGTCGGCGGGCGTCATCTGGCCGCCCTCGCGGGCGATCTTGAGCAAGCGGTTTTGGTGTACCTGCCGTTCGATGCCAGCAGGTAGGTCAAGCGCCTGCCAGGCTTTGAGGCGTTCGATGTGTTCAAGCATGTGGCGCGAGTTCGGCTTGGCGGGCGATTGGCGCAGCCACGCTAGCCACGTCATTTTGCTACCATCCTTGCGCTTGAGCAGTTCGTCCAGGCGCTGGCGATGGACAGGTATCAAGGAATCGGCCAATGCCGCATGGATGCTCCGGTTGGCACGGGTAATGGCCTCGGCGCTTGCGCGCTCGATGGCATTCATGGCGGGTAGGATGATGCTCTGCCGCCGCAGGTTTTCAACAAGGGTGCTGGCCAGCACAATGCCTTTGTCTGTTTGCAAGGCCAGTTCGGTCAGTGTATGCACGGCTTGCCGGTAGTGACTCATGGTGAAGGGCTTGAATCCAAACACCGTTTGCAGCTCGACCAAGTGCTCCCGCCGTGTCTGCTCGCGCTGGCCGTAATCGTTCCAGCTTTCCACCGGCACCTTGAGTTGTGCGGCCACCATGCGCAGCAGGGGCGGAAATGGAGGTTCATCGACGCCCAAGAAGATGCCAGGGAATCGCAAGTAGCAAAGCTGCACGGCGAAGCCCAATCGATTCGCGGCGCCGCGACGCTGACGGATCACCGACAGGTCGGTTTCGTTGAACGTGTAGTGCCGTATCAGTTCGTCTTTGGCATCTGGCAGTGCCAGCAGACTTTCGCGCTCGGTGGCGGACAGGATTGAGCGGCGTGGCATGGTCAGTCTTCCCGCAGGTACTGGTACAAGGTTTCGCGGCTGATGCCGAAGTCACGGGCCACCAAGGTTTTTTGGTCGCCTGCCGCAACTCGCCGTTTCAACTCGGCAATTTGTTCGCTGTTCAGCGATTTCTTTCGTCCCCGGTAGGCACCGCGCTGCTTGGCCAGCACGATTCCCTCGCGCTGACGTTCGCGGATCAGGGCGCGCTCGAACTCAGCAAAGGCTCCCATGACCGACAGCATCAGATTGGCCATCGGTGAGTCCTCGCCGGTGAACGTCAGCCCTTCTTTGACGAACTCCATGCGCACGCCCCGTTGTGTCAGCCCTTGGACGATGCGGCGCAGGTCATCAAGGTTGCGTGCCAACCTGTCCATGCTATGCACCACCACGGTGTCGCCCTCGCGGACGAAGGCCAGCAGCCTTTCAAGTTCGGGACGTTGTGTGTCCTTGCCTGAAGCCTTATCGGTGAATACCTTGCCGACTTCTATTTGTTCCAGTTGTCGATCAGGATTCTGGTCGAAGCTGCTGACGCGGACGTAGCCGATACGTTGACCTTGCAAGATGCCTCCAAAGG
>CALCWL010000155.1 GCA_937906285.1 uncultured Rhodanobacter sp.
CATGTGGCTTGAGATCGGGATGGGGGTGCTGCTGGTGCTGGCGCTGGTCCAGTGCACCGTGCTGTACCGGCTGTGGCAACACTCGTTGCAGCTGCAGCAGCGCGTCGAACAGGTCGTGCATGACACCGCCCACGGCGTCACCGACGTGCCGACTTCGATGCTGGTCGCCGCGCTCGGCCGCGTCGAGCGGCAGATCCGCCACGCCGAGCAGCAACCGCCGCCCACGCGCCAGTCCTACGAGCTGGCCCAGCAACTGGCCCGCGAAGGCGTCGACCTCGACCAGCTGGTAAGCCGCTGCGGCCTGTCGCGCGACGAGGCGCGGCTGGTCATGCAGATGCATCCGGCCGGTTCCTGACATCGGCTGGAATCAGCGTGCCGGTGTTGCGCTCTCCTGCCGTTTCCGGGTCGGCCGGCGCGCCTCGCGCCTATTCTTCAGCCGCGTCGTAGATCGTCGCCAGCACCGAGGCAGCGGCGGCGTAGAGCTGCACGGGGATGTCGTCGCGCAAGCGCAACGTGGCCAGCAGGGCGGCGATCTGGGCGTCGTGGTGCAGCGGCACGCCCAGCTCGCGGGCCCGCGCCAGCAGCAGTTCCAGCGACTGCGGCGACATCGGTGCGGTTTCTTCGCCGGCGCTGGCCAGGCGCAGGCTGACCCGCTTCGGTGGCGACTGCTCGTTCATGCGGTGGCCTTCAGCAGCAGGGCGCCACTGCCCGGCGGGTTGGGTATGCCGACCTGGCAGCTCAACTGGTCGAGCAGCACGCCGCAGGCGGCCAGCCGCTGGCGCAGCGGGGTGAACTGGCGCTCCAGTTTCTGCGCGGTCTCGATGCGCTCGGCCCACAGGCGCACCGACAGCCGCGGCTCGTTCAACTGCAGCTCACCCTGCACCGGGCCCAGCGGGGGCAGGTCCAGCGCGAAGCCCAGGGTCCAGCCCTTGCTGCCCTCGGTGCCGTCGGTGCCGAACTCCAGCTTGATCTGCAGCACGTCGTGGCCGTCCTTGCCCAGCAGCGGAACCTCGATGATCCACGCCGAGGCAGGGTGGGCAGTGGCATCGAGCTGCGCCACCTCGATGCGCGCCAGCGCGGCCTTGACGTCGCCGTGCAGGCGGCGCAGCAACTGGGCCACGTCGTCATCGCCGGTCAGCACCGGCAACGGCAGCGGCAGGCGCGGCTGCGACTGCAGCGCGCGTTGCAGCAAGGGCGGGGCGGCGTCGCCGCGGTCCGGCGGCGGTGGCGGCGGGGCGCGACGGTCGAGCAGGCCGGCCAGGCGCAGCAGGGCGCCCTTCCAGTCATCGGCGGGCGGCATCGGCTGGCCGGGGCGCGGCTGCAGCAGTCGTGATTCGAAGAACAGGCCGCTGCGCCGGATCGCTTCGCGCAAGCCGTCGCCGCGGGTGATCTCCGCCGGCGTGCGCAGCGCCTGCTCCAGCACCGCCAGCGCGGTGCGCACGTCGGCCGGCAACTGGCGCAGCGCCGGCCGCTGCGCCAGCGCGGAGAGCGTGGAAAGCAGCGGCGTGTAGCCGTTCTGCTGCGGCAGGCGTTCGCGCAGCATGCGCTGGAAAGTCGGATCCGCCGCCTGGCTGAGCACCTCCAGTTGCGGCTGCGCACCCAGGCTCAGCACGCGCACCTGGAACTGCGCCGGCAACTGGCTGTGCGAGACATCCGCCTCCACGGTGAGCGCGCCGATCTGCAATACCAGCAGGCCTTGCGGATTCACGCCCAGCGGGCGCGCCGCCAGCACCGTGCCGATGCGCCAGCTCTGGGCGGTGGTGCCGGAGGCGGCACCAGCCCAGGTAAGCGCGGCGAGGCTGATCGGTGGGATGTTCAAGCGTGGTTCCTGCGCCTGGCGCGGATGGGAAAGGCGGCGGTCGCGAAGGTCATCGGCCGCTGACGGAAATACTTGAGCGCGGGAATAGGGAATGGGGAATCGCAAAGGCAAAGGCAAAGGCGTCGCTCGCGGGCGGGAGCGACATGCGCTAAAGCGTTCCGCCTCGCGGCCGATAGAGCAAGCGTGGGCGCACAACGGCGCGAGCGGAGTCATCGACATGGGCGGCAAACGGACGGCGAAGAACAAGCAGCCAGCAGCGGTCGCCGATGAGGCTGCGGTGGTCTGCCTGCCGGCGGATTGCCGGCTGGCGGCGCAGGCGGAGTTGAAGGCGCAGCTGCAGCAGGTGCTGCTGCACGGCGACATCGTGATCGACGCGCAGGCGCTCGAGCGCGTCGACACCGCCGCGTTGCAGTTGCTGGTGTTGTTCCGGCGCGAGCTGGAGCACAACGGCGGCGCGCTGGCCTGGCGCGGCGCCAACGAGGTCCTGCGCGAGGCGGCGGCCCTGCTCGGGCTGGAACAGTCATTGAACCTGCCGACGGCGACGTCGGCCTGATACGAGGTGGCAGCATGGCAAAGATTCTCGCGGTAGACGATTCGGCCTCGATGCGGGGCATGGTGGCGTTCACCCTGCGCGGCGCCGGCCACGAGGTAACCGAGGCGGAGAACGGCCAGCTGGCGCTGGATGCCGCCCGCGGCAGCGCGTTCGAGCTGGTGCTGGCGGACGTCAACATGCCGGTGATGGACGGCATCGCGATGGTGCGCCAGCTGCGCGCGCTGGATGCGTACAAGGGCGTGCCGATCCTGATGCTGACCACCGAATCGCACACCGAGAAAAAGATGGAAGGCAAGGCCGCCGGCGCCACCGGCTGGCTGGTCAAGCCGTTCGACCCCGAACAGCTGCTGGCCACCGTCAAGCGCGTGCTCGGCTGAAGGAATACCGATGGGCGCCGTCGACCTGACCCAGTTCCACAAGACCTTTTTCGAGGAGAGCCTGGAAGGGCTGGACGCGATGGAGGCGGCGTTGCTCGCGCTGGATTCGGGCTCGACCGACCATGAGCTGGTGCACACCATCTTCCGCGCCGCGCACTCGATCAAGGGCGGCGCGGCCACGTTCGGCTTTGCCGAGGTGGCTGCGTTCACCCACGTGGCCGAATCGTTGCTGGAGGAAGTGCGCAGCGAGCGTCGCGGCGTGGACGGCGAACTGATCGATCTGCTGCTGCGCTCGGTGGATTGCCTGCGCGCGATGCTCGATCACACCAGCCACGGCCTGCCCGCGGCCGACGCCGACAGCGAGGCGCTGCGCGGCGAACTGGTGCGCCTGGTCAGCGGCGAAGCGGCCCCCGTGCCGGCCGCGACGCCCCCCGCGGCAGCGAGCGTGGACGGCTGGGCGATCCGCTTCGTGGCCTTGCCGCACCTGTTGCAGACCGGCAACGACCCGCTGCGCCTGTTCCGCGA
>CALCWL010000156.1 GCA_937906285.1 uncultured Rhodanobacter sp.
GCCGCAGCACCCGCGTGGCGTGCTCGGCCGCGTCGGGCGGCAGCACCAGGTCGGCACCCACGGCAAGCGGCAGGTCGGCGTGGAATCGGATGGTGCGCATGCGTCAGGGCCGCAAAAATCCAAGCATAACGGAGCGTGTGGACGGTGTCGGTCAGTCGGCCACGGCGAGCTCGATGCCCTGGATGGCAGTATCCACCAGCAGGTCGATCTCCGACTCGGTGACCACGTAGGGCGGCATGAAGTAGACCACGTTGCCCAGCGGACGCAGCAGCACGCCGTGCCGCAGGCCGTGCAGGTAGACGCGCAGGCCGCGGCGCTCGTGCGCGGGATACGCGCGTCGGCTGGCCTTGTCGGCGACCAGCTCGACGGCCGCGATCATGCCGGTCTGGCGCACGTCGGCGACCTGTGGATGCTCGCGCAGCGGTACCAGCCGGCGCGCCAGATGCGCGGCCAGTTGTCGGTTGCGTTCGAGCACCGGCTCGTCGCGGAAGATCGCCAGCGTCTCCAGCGCCACCCGGCAGGCCAGCGGGTTGCCGGTGTAGCTGTGCGAATGCAGGAAGGCCTTGCCGGCGTTGTATTCGGCATAGAACGCCTCGTACGTCTCGTTGGTGGTGAGCACCGCCGACAGCGGCATGAAGCCGGCGGTGAGTCCCTTCGACAGGCACATGAAGTCCGGGCTGACCGCCGCCTGCTCGCAGGCGAACAGGGTGCCGGTGCGACCGAAGCCCACCGCGATCTCGTCGGCGATGAAGTGCACCGCGAACTCGTCGCACAACGCGCGCAGCCCGCTCAGGTAATCCGGGTGATACATCCGCATGCCGCCGGCGCACTGCACCAGCGGCTCGACGATCACCGCGCAGGTTTCGTGGGCGTGGCGTTCGAGCAGGGTGCGCAATTCGCCGAGCCGGCGCGCCGCGGTTTGTGCGGGAGTTTCGCCCGGTTCGCCCTCGTAGGCATCCGGCGAAGGCGCCAGCAGCGGGGTCAGCAGCAGCGGCGCGTAGGTCTTGCGGTACAGCGCCACGTCGCTGACCGACAGCGCGCCCAGCGTTTCGCCGTGGTAGCTGCCGCTGAGCGCGATGAAGCGGGTCTTCTCGCCATGGCCACGGTTGAGCCAGTAGTGGAAGCTCATCTTCAGCGCCACTTCGATCGCGGACGAGC
>CALCWL010000157.1 GCA_937906285.1 uncultured Rhodanobacter sp.
CCGCCGCCGATGTTGAGGAACACCACGCTGGCGATGCGCTCGGCCAGGCTGGCCAGCTGTGCGTAGACCTCGCCCCAGTGGCCCGCGTCGAGCACGCCCGAGCCCAGGTGCGCGTGCAGGCCGCGCACGCTCACCCCATGTTCGTCGGCCAGTTGCAGGAACACGGGCAACTGATCCAGCGGCAGGCCGAACTTGCTGGCGCTGCCGCCGGTGCGCACTTTTTCGTGATGACCCAAGCCGCGGCCCAGGTCGACCCGCAGCACGATCTCGCGACCGCGGAACAGTTCGCCCCAGTGCTGCAGCGGGTGCAGCGCGTCGAGCGTAACGGTGGCGCGGGTGGCCAGCGCGTGGACGTAATCCGCGCGCGGCGCGAAGTTCGGCGTGAACAGCAGCGGCACCGATTCCGGCACCACCGCAGCGACCGCGTCCAATTCGCCCGGCGACACGCACTCGAACGCGAAACCTTCCGCCGCCAGCGTGCGCAGGATCGCCGGATGGGTGTTCGCCTTCACCGCGTAGTGCAACCGGTCCACCGCCGCCAGCGACTTCAGCTCGCGCGCCTGCTGGCGCACGGTGGGCAGGTGGTAGACGTAGCGCGGCGTGGCCTCGGCGGCCAGCTCCAGCAGGCGCGAGCGCTGCGCCACGCGCCACCATGCCGGCACGGCGGGCACCACCTCGCCGCCGCCGTACAGCATCTGCCAGCTCGGGCCGAACAGCGCGCTGTCGTCGGTGCGCAGCGCACCGGCGCCAATCAGCAGGTCGTGCAGGTGCGGCAGCAACGCGTCGACCACTTCCTCATCCACCACGAAGGTGAGGTTCAGGTTATTCGACGACTGCGAGATCAGGTGCACGCGCAACTGGCCGAACTCGGCCAGCACGCCGGACAAGGTGTGCAGCAGCGAACGCATGCCGCGACCGACCAGGGTGATCGCGGCGCACGGCGCGATCACCTTGACCCGGCACACCTTGGCCAGGTCGCTGGCCAGCGCGGCGATCGCGTCGGAGTCGAGCAGGTTCTCGGTGGGGTCGAGCGACACGGTGACGTTGGTCTCGGCCGATCCGATCAGGTCGACCGACAGGCCGTGCGTCTTGAAATGGGCGAACACGTCGGCGAGGAAGCCGACCTGCTGCCACATGCCCACCGATTCCATCGGCGACAGGCAGCGCGGATGCAGCACCTTGGCGCCGGTGGAGGCGATTTCCTGCGCCTCCTCGTAGTCCAGCCGCTGCAGCAGGCGCGCGCCCGGTACCTGGCGCGGGTTGGCGGTGAACATGCCGGCCACGTCGGTCCAGGTTTCCACCCGCGCCGCCTTCAGCAAGGCACCGAAGTACGCCGCGGAAGTATCCGAACCGCCGCGGCCGAGCAGCACGGTGCGGCCTTGCGCGTCGCGGGCGATGAAACCCTGGGTGATCAGCACCTCGCCCAGCGCGGCCAGCCGCGCGTTCAAGGCCGGATCGGGCTTCGCCTCGACCATCGCCGACAGCAGCCGGGTACGCTCGTTCTGGTTCGGCAGCGCCACCGCCGCCAGGCATTCGCGCGCATCCAGCCATTGCGTGGGCAGACCGCTGTGGCTGAGGAAGGCGGCGCCCAGCGCGCTGGACATCAGCTCGCCCTGCGCCTGCACCTGCGCCTGCCAGGCCAGCTCGCTGCGCGCCGCGGGGCCGTCCTCGGCCAGCCGCATCAATTCGCCCAGCCGCTCGCCGAGGGTGTCCGGCAAAGCCAGCTGCATGTGCTCCAGCAGGTCGTAGTGGCGTTGTGCGATCGCGCCGGCCGCCGCCCTGCGCTTGTCTTTCCCACCCTCGCCGCACAGCTGTTTCAGCGCGTCGGTGATGCCGGTCAGCGCGGAAACCACCACCAGCACGCGCGCGCCTTCGGCACGGCGGCTGGCGACCAGTTCGCGGATGTTCTGCCAGCGGGGAAGCGTGGCGACACTGGTGCCGCCGAACTTCATCACGATCCAGGGAGCGT
>CALCWL010000158.1 GCA_937906285.1 uncultured Rhodanobacter sp.
GGCGCGATCGCGCTGGCCGCGGGCCTGTGCCACGCGCAGGCGCTGGCCGGCATCGTGGCGCTGTCCACCTACCTGCCGATCGCCGCGGTGGTGGCGCGCGAGCGCAGCGCCGCCAACGCCGCGACACCGATCTTCCAGGCCCACGGCAGCGCCGACCCGGTGGTGGTCATGCAGCGCGGCACCGACACGCGCGATCGCCTGCAGGCGCTGGGCTGCACCGTGGACTGGCACAGCTACCCGATGGCCCACGCGGTGTGCGCCGAGGAAATCGCCGACCTGCGCCACTGGCTCGGCGCCCGGCTGGTCGCTTGAGGCGGCGCGCTGTCGCGTAGCGGGCACCACCCGCCGGCTCTCGCCCGCGCATGCGGCATACTTGCCGCATGCCCGCATCCACGCCCGCCAGCGACGCCCGCGGCCGCGCCGAACACAGCCCGCTGCCGGACTTCTGCCAGCTGCCGGCGCTGTTCGCACTGTTCGTGGTGGGCGCGCTGACGGTGACCGTGATGTGGCTGGCCCGCGACGATCGCCAGGACTGGCCCGCCTACAGCGTCAGCATGTTCTTCGTCACCTGGCTGGCGATGGTGGTCGCGCTGGCGCTGTGCAAGCTGCGCCACCTGCTGCAGCGCCTGCCCGGACACATGCCGTACGTTGCGGTGTGGCTGCTGATCGTGCTGATCGTGCTGCTCGCCAGCGCCACCGCGCGCTGGCTCGACGGCGCGCTGCAGACCGGCCTGATCGGCAGCCCCATGATCGCCTTCGTGCGCGACAACACCATCATCGCGGCCCTGCTCGGCGCCGCCATGCTGCGCTATTTCTACGTGCTGGCGCAGTGGCAGGCGCGCCTGGCCGCGGTCACCCGCGCGCAGGTGGAGGCTCTGCAGGCGCGCATCCGCCCGCACTTTCTGTTCAACAGCATGAACACCGTGGCCGCGCTGATCCGCGTCGACCCGGCCGCGGCCGAGCGCACGGTGGAGGATCTGTCCGAACTGTTCCGCGCCGCGCTGGGCTCGCCCGATCGCGGCGACGGCACGCTGGGCGAGGAGCTCGAACTGATCGAGCGCTACCTCGCGATCGAGCAGCTGCGGCTCGGCCCTCGCCTGCGCATCCGCCGCGAACTGCACGACCTGCCGGCGGATTTCCCGCTGCCACGCCTGCTGCTGCAACCACTGGTGGAGAACGCCGTGCGCCACGGCATCCAGCCGCTGCGCGAAGGCGGCGAGGTGATGCTGGGCGGCGCCCGCGACGGTGACGGCATCCGCATCGAGATCCGCAACCCGCTGCCGCCGCAGCCAGGCGTGGCGGGCAACGGCCACGGCCTGCGCAGCGTGCGCCAGCGCGTGGCGTTCCGTTACGGGCCGCGCGCGGTGGTCGAGGCCGGGCCCCGCGACGGCCAGTACGTCGTGCTGCTGCGCCTGCCCGGAGCATCGCCGTGATGCGCGTGCTGATCGTCGACGACGAGCCGCTGGCGCGCGCGCGCATGGCCGCGCTGCTGGGCGAATGCAGCGACGTGCAGCTGGTGGGCACGCTCGCCGACGGCGAAGCCGCGCTGGCGGCGCTCGACGAACTGCAGCCTGACGTGCTGCTGCTGGACATCAACATGCCCGGCATCGACGGTGTCTCGCTGGCCCGGCGCCTGGCCGGGCGCGCGCGGCCCCAGGTGGTCTTCTGCACCGCCTACGAGGCGCACGCGCTGCAGGCGTTCGACTTGGGCGCGGCGGATTACCTGCTCAAGCCGGTGCGCCTCGAGCGCCTGCGCGACGCGCTGCAGCGCGCGCGGCGGCGTCTCGACGAGACCCCGCGCGAATCAGGCGCCTTCCTGCGCGGCCGCCAGCGCGGCGAGGAGATCCGCGTGGCGCTGGCCGACGTCGTGTGCCTGCTCGCCGAGGAAAAGTACGTGGTCGTCCAGCACGCCGGCGGCGAGCTGCTGATCGAGGAATCGCTGCGCCAGCTGGAGGAAGCCTGGCCCGACCAGCTGATCCGCCTGCATCGCAACTGCCTGGTGCCGCGCACGCGCCTGGTCGGATTGCGCAGCCTGCCCGACGGCCGCGTGCTGGCCCGGCTCGACGGCAGCGAGCACAGCCCCGAGATCAGCCGCCGCAACCTCGCCGCGGTGCGCCGCTGGCTGCGCCTGGGCTGACCGTCACCGCACGTGATGCGTGCCCCGGGGCACCGCGTACCAGAAGGTAGCCATTCTCCCGGCAAGGTCTGCTCCCGGGTTGAGGATTCTCTGACCACGTCCTCTGCTCGTCATGCCAGCGAAAGCCGTAATCCGGCGCCTTCAGGGAGTTTCCCAGGCAGCCTTCCTTGAACGGCTGCGGACTGAACAAATTGTCAGGCGGCCACGAAGCGGTGGCCGGCCGCTTGCAGTGCCTGTATGGCAGGCTCGATATTCTCCGACTTGACCAATATGTAGTCCGTGTCGAAAGTGCTGGTTGCAAAGATGCCGATGGAGGCGTTGGCGAGTGGGCCGAGGAATGCGGCCAGGACTCCAGTCTGATCAAAGGCAAATGGGCCATGCACCTTGATCGCACGCCATGGTCGATCCACTTTGGTCAAGTCGTTTGCAATGCTCTCCGAGCAGACGATCGAAAGCTCCTCATCCGTCCGGGTGATTGACATGAAGTCGCGTGAAGTCAGGACGGCGTTCGGCACCTCAGCGCCCGGCTCCAGCCTGGCGACTGCGAAGCGTTGGGGAAGTACGGAGAAAGATAGAGTCATGTCTTGTGGCCTGACGCTTGAACTCGGCGACGCGCGCCGCGCGTGCGCGTGGACGAAAGGTGAGAACCCGACTCGGGGCCCGTGATGGAGCCCAGCAGCACCAGGATGCCTGCGAGGCTGACAAACCAGATCGGCGTGGCCCAGTAGATGCACGCGGGCAGAATGGCAAACGCGAGGACAGTGGCTGCCGACCCCACCGCCAGGCAACCAACCAGGAACCGTTGACGCCCACGCGACAGCAGGAAGAAGCGCGGGCCGAGAAAAATGCGGGCCGATGCTCCCAGCAGTCCGGCCAGGCCA
Organism: uncultured Rhodanobacter sp.; assembly: GCA_937906285.1. Classification (GTDB taxonomy): domain Bacteria; phylum Pseudomonadota; class Gammaproteobacteria; order Xanthomonadales; family Rhodanobacteraceae; genus Rhodanobacter. The sequence continues at coordinate 3,019 of CALCWL010000158.1, forward strand.
CCGAGGCCGAACAAAAAAGATATCGGAGGCCCCAGGAGTGCCAGTAGCGACAGTGGCGCGAGCATGAGCCAGGCAAACAGCAGGACCGCCACCAAGCAGCCATGGGTGATTCCGCGATCTACCAGGTTGGCCACTTTGCTGAGCATGGGTATCTGACGCTGGGCTTCAACGGGCAGCCGAGCCGTCCGCCTGCATGACAGGCCGGCACGCCGGCTCTAGCTGCGGCGCGGCCACTGACGACACCGCTGAATGAGAGAGGTCTCCGGGCGCGGTTTATACCCTGGTCCGCACCGGCCACCCCTGTTGACGGGGAAGTCTCCTGAGGAATTGTTAGGTCGCAACGAGTTCACGGCGCGCCCGGAAGAAACGGTAAAACAGCACGCCACCCGCCGCTACCAGCCCGGTGCCGACGTACCCGCCCATGCCACAGAGGCCGCCAGCCGACGCCGAGCAAAACGCCCATGCACCGATGAGTGCGGCCGGAATGTAAGCCGCGACCGCAAGCGCCACAGACGCCGCCGCGAACCGAACTGCACCCGCGGGCGACGGCCGGGAAGCCATCTGCACGAAGCGCCAGAGTGTTGCGACGATACCCGACCAGAACGCGATGAGGCCGGTTGCATATGCGAGTGCGAAGAGACTTTCCATAGCGGTCTAGCGCCTGAATTAAGCCGCGCCGCGAAGCGGCGTCGGCTTGAATGAGTAAAAAGAGACTTCCCCTCCCTTCGGCCTCGAGGGCCATGATGGTGTTGCGACACAACCGTCAGCAGAAGAGGAAGTCTCCATGAGCACTATAACCCTGGGTGTGGACTTGGCGAAGAACGTGTTTTCGGTGTGCGCGATGGATGGCGCCGAAGCCCATGCGCGCGATGACGAGCGGTGCGTGCGGCTGCGCGCGATCGTCGGC
>CALCWL010000159.1 GCA_937906285.1 uncultured Rhodanobacter sp.
CGCAGCTCAAGCGCGGCTTCCGCCTGATGTTCGCCCAGGGCCAGGAAGGCCCGTATGGGCGCTGAAATCCCTCACCGTTGATTGCCATGCCCGATGTCCTGAAGAACGACCGCTTCCTGCGCGCGCTGCGCCGCGAACCCACCGACACCACGCCGATCTGGGTGATGCGCCAGGCCGGCCGCTACCTGCCCGAGTACCGCGCCACGCGCGAGCGCGCCGGCAGTTTCATGGGGCTGGCGCAGAACCCGGAGTACGCCTGCGAGGTGACCCTGCAGCCGCTGCAGCGTTTCGACCTCGATGCGGCGATCCTGTTCTCCGACATCCTGACCATTCCCGACGCGATGGGGCTGGGTCTGAGCTTCGCCCAGGGCGAAGGCCCGCAGTTCGCGCGCCCGCTGCGCAGCAGGGCCGACATCGACAAACTCGCCGTGCCGGACATGGATGGCGAACTGCGCTACGTGATGGACGCGGTGCGACTGATCCGCCGCGAGCTGCACGGGCGCGTGCCGCTGATCGGCTTCTCCGGCAGCCCGTGGACGCTCGCCTGCTACATGGTCGAGGGCCACGGCTCGCGCGATTTCGCCACGCTCAAGGCCATGTGCTGGGATCAGCCGGCGCTCGCCCACCAGCTGCTGGACACGCTGGCGCAGGCCGTGACCGCCTACCTGGTCGCCCAGGCCGCGGCCGGCGCGCAGGCACTGATGATCTTCGACAGCTGGGGAGGCCTGCTCGGTCCAGCGCCGTTCCGCGAGTTCTCGCTGCGCTACATGACGCGGATCGTGGGAGCGCTGAAAGAACACCCCGCTTCGCGCGAACTGCCGATGATCCTGTTTTCCAAGGGCGCCCATGGGCAGTTGGCGGCGCTGGCCGACAGCGGCTGCGCGGCGCTGGGCGTGGATTGGACGATCGACCTGGCCGACGCGCGTGCCGCGGTGGCGGGGCGCGTGGCGCTGCAGGGCAACCTCGATCCGGCGATCCTGCGCGCCGGCCCGGCGGTGATCCGCCGCGAGGCCCGCGCGGTGATGGACAGCTACGGCAACCACCCCGGCCACGTGTTCAACCTCGGCCACGGCATCACCCCGGAGGTCGACCCTGACCACCTCAAGGTGCTGGTGGACGAGGTGCACGCCTACGGGCGCGCCTTGCGCGGTTGACCGCCGGTCGCGGCGAATCGCCGCGCCTGCGCGCGCCGCGCTCAAGCGCGGCGGTGCACAGCCGATACTACGATTGCGTAGACTCCCGAAAGGGCATGGCTTTTCCGTGCGCACCGGACACGGCGGAAGTCCGGTGCGCGGCTGACGTGCGTCCCTCACCCACCCCGCCCGCAAACGTTGCGTGTCATCGACCCCACGAGCAGCTGCATGAAGGCCATCGAACAACTGCGAATCAACGGCGGCCTGCCCA
>CALCWL010000160.1 GCA_937906285.1 uncultured Rhodanobacter sp.
GCGAGCCATGGCTGAACATGTTGAACGCCATCATCAGCAGCATCATGTACAGCAGCCGCTTCCACTGCCCGCACATCGAATCGCGCAGGCTCCGCCGCTGCCTGCCCGCCTGACCCGCCTGCCATACCGGCGACTCGGGCACCTTGCTGCGCAGGTACAACACCAGCAAGGCCGGCAGCACGCCGACGATGAACATCGCGCGCCAGCCCAGGCCCAATACGTCGAATACCACCCAGTAGGCGATCGCGCCCAGAAAATAACCGCAGGGATAGCCGCTCTGCAGCAACCCCGAGACCAGCCCGCGGGCGCGCACCGGGATGCTCTCCAGCGCCAGCGAGGCACCGACGCCCCACTCGCCGCCCATCGCCACGCCGAAGGCGAAACGCAGCACCAGCAGTACCGTCAGCGTCGGTGCGAAGGCGCAGGCAAATTCCAGCAACGAGAACAGCAGCACGTCGAACATCAGCACCGGTCGGCGCCCGTAACGATCGGCGAGCCGGCCGAACAGCAGCGCGCCAAGCGGGCGGGCCGCCAGGGTCAGCAGAATGCCCAGCGTCACCTCGGTCTTGTGCACCTGGAAGTCGTCGGCGATGTCACCCAGCACGAACACCAGCAGGAAGAAGTCGAACGCGTCCAGCGTCCAGCCGAGGAAGCTCGCCGCCACCGTATGCCGCTGGGTGACATCGAGTTGGCGCAAAGGTGCAAACCACGACATCGTGAAACTCCAGGCAGCGGCCGTCGAGCGGCGGTGCGCACGGTATGCACGAGGCCGGCCCGCCACGCAACCCCGCACCACCCCGGCAAGCTTGCTAGGCTGGTCGCATCTCCGGCACGCGGGACGCGCATGGACGGTCACTCACGGCGACACATCGCGCGGCTCTACCAGGGCAACCTGCAGCGCGGCTACGTGCGCGGCAAGCTGGCCAGCGACCCGGTCTATGCGGCCGTGGCGGCCCGGATCGGCGGCACCGCGCTGCCGCTGCTCGACATCGGCTGCGGCATCGGCCTGCTGGGCCAGTACCTGCACGCGCACGGCCACGAACAGCCCTACCTCGGGCTGGACCACGACCCGCGCAAGATCGCGGCGGGCCAACGTGCGGTGCAGCGCGCAGGACTCGATGCCGTGATGCGGCTGCAACAGGCCGACGTCGCCGAACTGCCGCCGCAGCAGGGGCATGTCGCCCTGCTCGACGTGCTGCACTACCTGCCCGCCGCGCGCCAGCCCACCCTGCTGCGCGACGCCGCGCGGCACCTGTCGCCGCAGGGTCTGCTGATCATCCGCAACGTGCTGCGCGAGGCCAACTGGCGCTTCCACGCCACCCGCGTCGAGGAGTTCTTCCTGCGCGCCTCCGGCTGGATTCCCGGCGGCGCGCAGCACTATCCGAGCGCCGACGAAGTGCGTGCCCCGCTCGAGCAGGCGGGGTTGGAGGTGCGTATCGAGCCGCTGCGCGGACGCACTCCGTTCAACAGCTACCTGGTCGTGGCAAGCCACCCGCGCTGACGCCCGCCCGCAGGGACCTACGCCGGCATGCCGAATCGGCTATACTTGCCGGGTCGTCGTTCCCTCGACGGTTGCGGCAACCGCCGCCCCCTTCCCCTTGATTCGCAACACGGTATGAACACTCCGGGTTGCACAGGAGTGTTTCATGTCCTTCGATTCGCTGGGCCTTGCGCCCGCGTTGTTGCGTGCGCTCGCCGATTACGGCTACGCCAATCCCACCCCGATCCAGGCCGCGGCGATCCCGCCCGCGCTGGAAGGCCACGACCTGCTCGCCGCTGCGCAGACCGGCACCGGCAAGACTGCCGCGTTCGCGCTGCCGCTGCTGCACAAGCTCTCGACCAGCGGGCAGACCATGACCCGCCGCCCGCGCGCGCTGATCCTCACGCCCACCCGCGAGCTGGCCGCGCAGATCCACGAGAACATCCGCGACTACAGCAAGTTCATCCGCGTCAGCGCCACCACCATCTTCGGCGGTGTCGGCATGGGTCCGCAGATCAACGCGCTGCGCCGCGGCGTGGACATCGTCATCGCCACGCCGGGCCGCCTGATCGACCACCTGCAGCAGCGCACGCTGGACCTCTCCGCGGTGGAGACGCTGGTGCTGGACGAAGCCGACCGCATGCTCGACATGGGCTTCCTGCCCGCGCTGAAGCGCATCCTGCAGGCGCTGCCCAAGCAGCGCCAGACCATGCTGTTCTCGGCCACCTTCGCGCCGGCGATCAAGACGCTGGCACTGGAGTTCATGCGCCACCCGCGCGAGATCTCGGTCTCCGCGCCGAACACCGTGACCGCCCTGGTCAGCCACCAGGTGCATCCGGTGGACGCCTCGCGCAAGCGCGACCTGCTGCTGCACGTGCTGTCGGCCGACACCCGCCGCCAGACCCTGGTATTCAGCCGCACCAAGCACGGCGCCGACAAGCTGGTGACCTTCCTCAACGCCTCGGGTCTGCGCAGCGCCGCGATCCACGGCAACAAGAGCCAGAATGCCCGCACCCGCGCGCTCGGCGACTTCAAGAGCGGCCGCGTCACCGTGCTGGTGGCCACCGACATCGCCGCGCGCGGCATCGACATCGAGCAGTTGCCGATCGTGATCAACT
>CALCWL010000161.1 GCA_937906285.1 uncultured Rhodanobacter sp.
AGCGGGTGGCGGACTTCGACGATCTTCATCGGTGGACGGTCTGGTGGCGGCGCCGGGCGCGACAGTCCGGGAGCTTAGCGAAGCGGTGCTGTCCACGCACGCCGGCATGGACAGCACCGCGATGCGTCAGGGCGCGGCGGCCGCTCCGCCCTTCAGGCAGGAGCTCATGAACGCCTTGCGCTCGGCACCCTTGAGCGCCTTGGTCTTGGCGTCCGCGTTGCAGCTCTTCATCTTCGCGTGCTGGGCCGTGTCGGTCGACGCCGCCGCGGGCGCCGAGGCATGGCCTTTCAGGCAGGAGCTCATGAACGCCTTGCGCTCGGCGCCCTTCTTGCCGGTGGCCTGGTGGTTGCAGTCGATCATCCGCTGCTGCTGGGCAGTGTGCGGTTTGGTGGTTGCCGCGGGCGTCGCCGGGCTGGCCGCGAAGGCGGTGCCGGCAAAGGCGAGGGCGGCGCTGATGGCGAGCATGCGCAGTGACATGAACATGGTGAATCCTCCCTGGGTGACCGGCAGCTGCCGGCCGGATCAGTCTAGGCAGGGGGACACCGTCAGGGCAGTCGGCAAGTTCTTACGTGCATGAAGTATTCAGCTGCGGCGAAACGTCGTGTTTCGCCGCAGCCGGTGTGGGTGGCCGCGCGGCTCAGGCCGCTTCGGCCTTGGCCTTGCGCGGGCCTTCCAGCAAGGCCTTGCGCACGTGGGCGACGATCAGGTCGACCTCGGCGCTGGTGACCTTGAAATGCGGGGTGAAGCGCAGCGAGTTGACGCCGCCATGGATCACGCCGATGCCGTGCTCGCGCATGAATTCCTCGGTCGAATCGGCGCCGAAGCATTTGTACTCCGGGGCCAGTTCGCAGGAGAACAGCAGGCCGGTGCCCTGCACCTTGGTGATCAGGCCGCCCAGCTCGTGCTTGAGCGCACCGAGCTTGTCGACGAACTCCTTGCCGCGCTCGCGGATGTTCTGCCGCACCTCGTCGGTCAATTCGCCCAGGGTCGCCAGGGCCACGTCGAGTGCGCGCGGGTTGGCCGTCATGGTGTTGCCGTAGATGCCCTTGCGGTACAACCCGGCGGCGCGATCGCCCACCGCCAGCACCGACAACGGGTACTGGCCGGCGTTGAGCGCCTTGGAGAAGGTTTCCATGTCCGGCGCCGGCAGTTTCTCGAAACCGGGGTAGTCGGTGATCGACAGCACGCCGTGCGCGCGCAGGCCGGCCTGGATGGAGTCGACCAGCAGCAGGGTGCCGTGCGCCTCGGTCAGCTCGCGGGCGGCACTGTAGAACTCCGGCGTCACCGCCCGTCCCGGGTCGCCTTCGCCCATCACCGGTTCCAGGAACATGGCCTCGATGAACCAGCCGTGCTTGTCGGCATCGGCGAACACGGCCTTCAGTTGCGCCACGTCGTACGGCGCGACCGTGATCACGCTCTCCTCGTGGCGGTAGCTGGCCAGGTTCTGCTGATAAGTCTTGCGTGAGGAGTCGGAATACAGCGCCGGCGCCTCGGTGCGGCCGTGGAAGGCGCCCTTTACCGCCAGGCGCTTGATCGTGCGGCCCGCATAGGGCGCGCCGGCATCGGTCATCGCCTTGGCGTTGACGTCCGCGATGCGGCAGGCCAGCGACACCGACTCGGAGCCGGAGTTGAGACACAGGTAATGTTCGTACGGATTCTTGCCGCGGCTGCGGCCGAGCTCCTTGTCGAGCGCGGCGGTGAAACGCATCTGCGCCACGCTGGGCGACATCACGTTGGCCATCACCTGCGGACGCGACAGCGCCGCCAGGATGGCCGCGTCGTTGTGGCCGAAACCGAGCATGCCGTAGCCGCCGTTGTCGTGCACCACCGCGCCCTTCAGCGTGACGATCCACGGGCCGCGGGCGGCGGCCGGCAGGTACGGGTTGATCGCGTCGTCCGGATAGAAATTGACGAAACCTGCCTGTGCCTTGGCCAACTGCTCGGCTTCGTCGAGCTTGAGGAAATCCCCCAACTCGTCGCGCAGTTCGCGATGGCGTGCGACGGCCTCGGCGATCGCCTGGCCCAGCAACGGATCGTTCGCCGCCATGCGCTCGATGCTGGCGTCGTCCAGGCCGGTGGTACGGGGCTTGCCGCCGAATTCGCGCAGTTCGCGCAGCTGGTTGATCACACCCATGACATTCTCCTCGTAGACGTCGGCGCCTCGCACCCGGCGCGAAGCAGGCCGCTCGATCCGCGCGTGGGCGCCATGAGCCGGAAATCCTTGCGTAGCGCAAATTCCAGCGTGGCGAGCCCCCTTCGGGGCGCCCGGACGTGGCCGGTCGCGCAAGATCAGTGACCCAGCATAACGCGGCCGGCCGGGTCTCCGGTACCCCCGGCATGACGGCTGTCACCCCCGAAGACTGACGCAGGCGCATGGGCAACCGGCCCGGAAATGCCCAAGCTGTGGGCATCGAGGAGGAGCGTGCCGATGAATGTTTGCGAGCAGGTGGTGGCCCGACTGGCGGGGGTGGAGAAGCGCTACGGGCGCCTGGTTGCGCTGGAAAACACGGGTCTGCAACTGCGCCGCGGCGAACTGCTGGCCCTGCTTGGCCCCAACGGTGCCGGCAAGACCACCGCGATCAGCCTGTTGCTGGGCCTGCTGCGCGCCGATGCCGGCACGGTCGAGTTGTTCGGGCGTGACCCCCAGGATGTCCGCGCGCGCCGGCGCATCGGCGTGATGCTGCAGCATGCCGAGCTGCCCGGCACGTTGCGCGTGGGCGAGCTGCTGCGCCTGACCGCGAGCTACTACCCGGCGCCGCGCAGCGTGGCAGAGAGCGCCGGGATCGCCGGAGTCGATGACCTGCTGACGCGCCCCTACGCGAAGCTGTCCGGCGGCCAGCAGCGGCGCGTGCAGTTCGCGCTGGCGCTGTGCGGCCGGCCCGAGTTGCTGTTCCTGGACGAGCCGACCGTGGGCATGGACATCGAGACCCGGCAGAAACTGTGGGCGGCGATCCGTCAATTGCTGGCCGAGGGCTGTTCGGTGTTGTTGACCACGCATTACCTCGAGGAAGCCGAAGCGCTGGCCGACCGGGTCTGCGTGATGGCGCGCGGGCGGGTGATCCACGAAGGAACGGTCGAAGCGCTGCGCGCACGGATCGCGACCCGGCGCATCCGCTGCCTCAGCACGGTGGATGCCGGTGTCGTCGGCGGCTGGCCTGCGGTCACTGCGGCGGAACGGCGCCAGGGCCGCCTGCACGTGACCACCGATGCGGCCGAAGCCGTGGTGCGCCGCCTGCTCGACGCCGACCCGCAGCTGAGCGAACTGGAAGTGCAGCGCGCCGGTCTGGCCGAAGCCTTCACCGAGCTCACCCGCGAAGCCGAACGAGCTTCGCCTGAACCACGCCGCGAGGTTGCCTGAGATGGAGCAATCCATGCCGATCCCGTTTGCCGCCACCATCCCGATGTCGCGCCAGCGCGTGCTGGGCGCCTACCTCGCCGAGATGCGCAGCGAGTGTTTGCGCTACCTGCGTGCACCGGGCTTCATCTTGCCGATGACCCTGTTCTCGACGGCGTTCTATCTGATGTTCGGCGTGCTGCTCAATCATGGCGAGGCGTCACGCTACCTGCTGGCCAGCTATGGCGCGTTCGGCATCATCGGGCCGGGACTGTTCGGCTTCGGCGTCTCGTTGGCGATCGAGCGCGATGGCGGCCTGCTCACCCTCAAGCGCGCCTTGCCGATGCCGCCGGGCGCCTACCTGCTGGGCAAGATGGTGATGGCGATGATCGCGGCGAGCGTCGTGATCGTGCTGTTGCTGGCGATCGGCACCCTGCTGGCGCACGTCAGCGTGTCGCCCGGCCAGATGTTCGCGCTGCTGGCGACCGGTGCGTTCGGCGTGCTGCCGTTCTGCGCGCTGGGCATGTTCGT
>CALCWL010000162.1 GCA_937906285.1 uncultured Rhodanobacter sp.
GTTTCGCGCACGTTGTGGTCGGTGATCAGCACGCCGATGCCGCGTTCCTTGAGGTGGCGCACGATGCGCTGGATCTCGCCCACGGAGATCGGGTCGACGCCGGCGAACGGTTCGTCCAGCAGCATGTAGCGCGGATTGGCCGCCAGCGCGCGGGCGATTTCCACGCGGCGCCGCTCGCCGCCGGACAGGCTGATGCCCTTCTGGCCGGCGATGTGGGCGATCTTCAGCTCGTCCAGCAGGCTTTCCAGCTCGCTGTCGCGCTGCTTCGAGGTCAGCCCCTCGCGCAGCTCCAGTACCGCCATGATGTTGTCCGCCACGCTGAGCCGGCGGAACACCGACGCCTCCTGCGGCAGGTAGCCGATGCCGAGCCTGGCGCGCGCATGCATCGGCAGGCCGGTGATGTCGCGCTTGTCCAGGGTGATCGTGCCGGCGTCGGCCTCGATCAGGCCGACCACCATGTAGAAGCAGGTGGTCTTGCCGGCGCCGTTGGGGCCGAGCAGGCCGACCACCTCGCCCTCGCGGATGGAGAACGCGAAATGGCGCACGACCTGGCGCGACTTGAAGCTTTTCTGCAGACCTTCGGCGGAGAGCATGGGATCAGCGTTGTCCCTGCGGCGCCGGGCTGCTGGCCGCGGCGGCCGGCGCCGCGGCGGAAGACGCGGGGGCGGTGGTGGCGGAGTGCGCGGGAGCAGGCTGCGGCTTGGGCAGGAAAATCATGTGCACCATGCCGTCGTTGCCGCTGCTGCCGGTCATCTCGCTGGTCTGCGTGTTGTAGGTGAGGGTGTCGCCGTGGGCTTCGCCGCGACCCTGCTGGTGCACCGCGGCCTGCCCCTTGAGCGTGGCGATGCCCTTGATGTTGTCGTAGTCGAGGGTGCGCGCGTCGCCTGACATCAGGTTGCCGGCGTCGTCCAGTTGCTGGATGTGGGCGTTGCCGGTGACCACGATGCGGCTCAGCTGCTGGTTGCCGTCGACGTAGATCTTGGCCAGGTCGCCGGTGATCCGCAGCGTGCCCTGGCTCAGCTCGACGTGGCCGTTGAGCGTGGTGACGCTGTTGGGTGCATTGAAGCCGCTGAACGAATCGGCATGCACCACCCGCATCGGCTGGCTGCGGTCATCCTTCCTGGCCAGGGCGGGCTGCAGCAGCAGCACCCCCAGCACGAGCAGGGCGAACCGGAGCATTCCGTGGCTGCGGAAAGAGGATGCCGTGGACGTCATGGAGAAGTTCCAGGTGGTTGTCAGAGAGATTGGCGCGCATGCCGACGCCGTTCATTCTACTGTCGCCCTGCGTGAGCTGGGCGGGTTGGGCCGTTTCCAGGCGGTTTTCGCGCGGCCATGCGGTGACATCCGAGGTCTTCACGCCGGCGTCGGGACGGCTTGTGCCCTGCGCGTCGGTGAAGGCGTCGCGGTGCAGCTCGACCGGCCCCTGCAGCTTGAGCACCGTGCCCGGCTTGTTGACCCAGCCGTAGCGAGACTTGCCGCGCCACGGCGGCACGCCGGCCTGCTCGGCCGGAATCTGGAACGTGGGCGAATCGAGGTACAGCGACTCGTCGCCTTCGCGCCGATCCACCCGCGGCGCCTGCAGGTACACGCTGGGTTTGCCGTCGACGCCGAACTCGGTGACGCGGGCATCGTTCAAGGTGTAGCTCGAACGCGGCGGGCCGACGAAGTCGCGCGCGCGCGGCGCCGGGCCCAGCCACCACAACAACAGCTGGCTGGCGCCCGCGGCGAGGCCGACCAGCACGATCGCGGCCGGCAGGCGCCGGTCGCGCAGCCATCGGCGCAAGCTCACCGCCAGTACTCCCGCTCGGCGTCGTCGTGGCCCTGCGCATGCAGGATCAGGTCACATACCTCGCGTGCCGCGCCTTCGCCACCGGGCGCGCGGGTCTGCCAATGGGCCGCCTCGGCGATCCACGGGTGCGCATTGGCCACCGCCACGGCCAGGCCCGCCATGCGCATCGGGGCGAGATCGGGCAGGTCGTCGCCGACGTAGGCCACCTGCGCGGGCTGCAACTTCAGCGCATCGAGCAGTTCGGCCAGGCAGGCGCGCTTGTCGCCCTGGCCCTGGTAGACGTGGGCGATGTCCAGCTCCTCGGCGCGCAAAGCCACCGGATGGCTGATTCGCGCGGTGATCAGCGCGACCTGCACGCCGCGGGCCTGCAGCCGTTTCAGGCCCAACCCGTCGTGCACGTGGAACACCTTGGTCTCGCGACCGTCCTCGCCGTACCACAGGCGGCCGTCGGTGAGCGTGCCGTCGACGTCGAACACGGCCAGGCGAATTTTCGCGGCGCGGGCGAGGATGTCGGCGGGGAGGTTGGCCAGGTAGTTGGGCACGGCGGGATTCTGGAGAGCCAAGATCAAGAGCGGCGTGTTTGATTTTTCTGATGCGGCAAGCCGCATCAGACCACGCGCGCACGAAGCAGATCGTGAATGTTCAACGCGCCGACGACGTGCTGTTCGTCATCGACCACCAGCAGGGCGTGGATCTGGTGCTTTTCCATCAGCTGCGCGGCCTCGGCGGCCAGGCGTTCGGCGCCGATCGTCTTGGGTCCGCGGGTCATCAGGTCGGCGACGCGGGCGCCGCGCAGGTCGACTTCCTCGTCGTCCAGTGCGCGGCGCAGGTCGCCGTCGGTGAACACCCCCAGCAGGCGCTGCTCCGCATCCACCACGGCGGTCATGCCCAGTTGCTTGCGGGTCATTTCCATCAACGCCGTGGTGAGCGAGGCATCGGGTGACACGCGCGGCACGTCGTCGCCGCTGTGCATCACGTCGCTGATGTGCAGCAGCAGGCGCCGGCCCAGCGCGCCGGCCGGGTGCGAGCGGGCAAAATCGTCGGCGGTGAAGCCGCGCGCTTCCAGCAGCGCGATCGCCAGCGCGTCGCCCAGCACCAGCGCCACCGTGGTGCTGGTGGTCGGCGCCAGCCCGAGCGGGCAGGCTTCGCTGGAGATGCTGCCATCCAGGTGTACCTCGGCCTCGCGCGCCAGCGAGGAGGTGGCGCGCCCGGTGATCGCGATCAGCGGGATGCCCTGGCGTTTGATGACCGGCAGGATGAACAGCAGTTCGTCGGTCTCGCCCGAGTAGGAGATCGCCAGCACCACGTCCTGCGGCAGGATCATGCCCAGGTCGCCGTGGCTGGCTTCGCCCGGGTGCACGAAGAACGCCGGGGTGCCGGTGGAAGCCAGGGTGGCGGCGATCTTGCGCGCCACGTGGCCGGATTTGCCCATGCCGCTGACCACCACGCGGCCCTTGCAGCCCAGGATCAGCGTGCAGGCCGCGGCGAAGTCGTCGCCGATGCGCTGCTCCAGCGCAGCGATCGCAGCCGCCTCGGTGGCGATCACGGTGCGGGCGCTGTGGATGATGGCGTCCGTGTTCGGGGTATTCGGCGCGGGCGGGGCGATGCGTGCGTTCATGGGAGCTCGGGTGGGGGAGGGGCGCCGATGTCGTTTCTGTGCCAGAAGAATTCCATTACCATGGCATATTCGCATTTTAACGTCTTTGCCCGCCCCATGGTGCCGCCGCGCGCGCCAACCCATGGTTTCGCCGGCACGACTCCGTATGGAACGCCCATGGACCCCAACCGCATACAGGCGATGATCGAAGCAGGCCTGCCCGGCGCCCGGGCCGAGGTCGAAGGCGCCGATGGCGTGCATTTCGAAGCTACCGTCGTCGCCAGCCAGTTTGCGGGCAAGCTGCCGCTGGCGCGACACCGGCTGGTCTACGCCACCCTCGGCGAGCTGATGGGCGGCGCAATCCACGCGCTGGCGCTGAAGACGCTGACACCGGAGGAGGCCGGGAACAGGGAATAGGGAATGGCAGAAGCCGTTCCCTCCCAAGCTCTCGCATCCCGGCATTTCCGATTCCCTATTCCCCATTCCCTATTCCCAGCTCTCCATGGCCAAAATCCTCATCAACGGCGGCGTGCCACTCCATGGCGAGGTCGGCATTTCCGGCGCCAAGAACGCGGTGCTGCCGATCCTCGCCGCCTGCCTGCTGGCCGACGAGCCGGTCAGCATCGGCAACGTGCCGCACCTGCACGACGTCACCACCTTCATCGAACTGCTCGGCCAGATGGGCGTGCAGCTGGTGCTGGACGACCGCATGAAGATGCACGTCGACCCGCGTACCACCAGCACCTGCGTGGCGCCGTACGACCTGGTGCGCACCATGCGCGCCTCGATCCTGGTGCTGGGTCCGCTGGTGGCGCGCTTCGGCCAGGCCGAGGTCTCGCTGCCGGGCGGCTGCGCGATCGGCTCGCGCCCGGTCGACCAGCACATCCGCGGGCTGCAGGCGCTGGGCGCCGACATCACGGTGGAGAACGGCTACATCAAGGCGAAGGCGTCGCGGCTGAAGGGTGCGCGCGTGACCATGGACATGGTCACCGTCACCGGCACCGAGAACATCATGATGGCCGCCACCCTGGCGCAGGGCACCACCATCATCGACAACGCCGCGCAGGAGCCTGAAGTGGTGGACCTGGCGCACTGCCTGATGGCGATGGGTGCGCAGATCGAGGGCGCCGGCAGTTCCACCATGGTGATCCACGGCGTCGAACGCCTGCACGGCGCCGAGTACAGCGTGCTGCCCGACCGCATCGAGACCGGTACCTTCCTGGTCGGCGCGGCGATGACCGGCGGCAAGGTGCGTGCGCGCCACGCCCGCGCCAACACGCTGGACGCGGTGCTGGCCAAGCTGGAGGAGTCCGGCGCGCACATCTCCACCGGCGAGGACTGGATCGAACTGGACATGGGCGGGCGCCGGCCCAAGGCGGTCAACATCAGCACCGCACCGTACCCCGCGTTCCCGACCGACATGCAGGCCCAGTTCACCGCGCTCAACTGCGTGGCCGAAGGCACCGGCGTGGTCACCGAGACGGTGTTCGAGAACCGCTTCATGCACGCGCACGAGCTGCAGCGCCTGGGCGCGGACATCCGCCTGGAAGGCAATACCGCGATCGTGCAGGGCGTGGACCACATGAGCGGCGCGCCGATCATGGCTACCGATTTGCGCGCCTCGGCCTGCCTGGTGCTGGCCGGCCTGGTCGCCAGCGGCGAGACCGTGGTCGACCGCGTGTACCACATCGACCGCGGCTACGAGAACATCGAGGAGAAGCTCGGCGTGCTCGGCGCCCGGATCCGCCGCCTGCCGAGCTGATCCGACCCTTCGCGCAAGCCGCGCAGGGCGGGCAACGCCCGCCGCTTTTGGTGACACATCGAAAACCGGCGGGCGTTGCCCGCCCTACGCCGCGGCGGTCATTGCGGGGTGTAGCTCACCAGCTCCATCGTGAGGTCGCCGCCATCGTGCTGCGACAGCTTGACCGGCAGCGGGTAGCGATCGGGTGCATACCACGCGCTGAAGCCGCGGTCGGCGTCGGTGCGGTCGATCCGCTCGGCGCGGAAGCTGCCGGCGGGGACCCGGATGGCCTCCGTGCCGGCCACCTTGAACTGCTGGGTCTCCACCTTCTGGCGCACGGCGACGGCCAGCGCCACCTGCCGCTGGCCGCCGCGCAGCGCCACGCCCAGCGCCAAGGGCAAGGTGTTGCGCTCGACGATGCCCGGCTGGGCCGGGTAGGTCTCGCTGCCCTTGTTCCCTTCCACGTGCACCTGATTGGTGTTCCAGTCCACGCGCAGGTGGCGCTGCTTGTCCTTGATCCCCGTCTGCAGCTCGTAGTCGTAGCTGAGGGCCTCGGGCAGCTCGCCCTTCCAGCGGAAACGTGAGGTCTCGTCCACGCTGGCGCCGAGCAGCGCGGCGAGGCCGCCGGTGCCCTTGACCGCCTTGCGGTAGGTCCACTGGCCGTTGCCGTCGTCGTGCAGGCTCACCGTGGCGGTGCCCATCGGGCTGCCGTCGCGTGACACCTGGTAGGTGGCAGTGAAGGCGCCCGGCGTGGTGGCCGCGGTGGCCGCGGTGGCGCTGCCAAGCCAGAAGGCAAGGGTCAGCAGGATGGCGAGCGGGGGGCGCATGGTCATGCCCGGAGTCTGCCCGCGCCGGCCTGAATGGCGCATCACTCCAGGCCGCGGTCGCCCAGCAGCAGCGGGGCCGCCAGCGGCTGCCCGGCGTAGTGCGCCGCGTCGTTGCGCCATTGCAGCCGACCGCTGGCGAGCAGCCCGAGCACGGCCGGCAGCAGGCGGTGTTCCAGCGGCAGCAGCCGCTCGGCCAGGCGTTGCTCGTCGTCGCCGGCCTCGATCGGCAGCCGGGCCTGGGCGATCACCGGGCCGCCGTCGAGCTCGGCGGTGACGAAATGCACGCTGGCGCCGTGTTCGGTGTCGCCGGCTTCCAGCGCGCGCCGATGGGTGTGCAGGCCGCGGTACTTCGGCAGCAGCGAAGGGTGGATGTTGATCACGCGGCCGACCCACGGGCGCAGCGCCTCGGCGTCGATCACGCGCATGAAGCCGGCCAGCACCAGCCAGTCGGCGCCGCTGGCCGCGACGCGGGCGAACAGCTCCAGGTCATAGTGGCGGCGGTCGGGATAAGCCTTCGGCGACAGTGCCAGGGTGGGGATGCCGGCCGCCTCGGCCAGGCGCAGCGCGCCGGCGCCGGCCTTGTCGCTGGCGACCAGCACGAACTCGACCGGCAACTCGCCGCGTTCGCGTGCGCCGATCAGCGCGGCGAGATTGCTGCCGCGACCGGAGGCGAGGACGGCGATGCGTGGTGGTGAAATCATGTTCTCCGCCGTTCGCCCTGAGCCTTGACCCGCAGGGTCGGAGTCGAAGGACCCTTCGACGTCGCTGCGCTGCGCTCAGGGTGAACGGTGTTTCGGCGCAACGCGGATTGGCACGATACCTCAGCCGATATGCACGCGGTCCTCACCCTGCGTCTTTACCACCGCGCCGATCACCGAGCTGGCCAGGCCGTGCCGGGCCAGCAGCGTGGACGCGTCGGCCACGGCCTCGGGCGGCAGGATCACGGTGAAGCCGATGCCGCAGTTGAACGTGCGCCACATTTCCTCGCGCGCCACCTTGCCTTCGCGCATCAGCCAGTCGAACACCGGCGGCAGCACGATCGCCGACGCATCCAGCGCGAGGCCGAGGCCGTCGGGCACCACGCGGATGATGTTTTCCCTGAGGCCGCCACCGGTGATGTGGGCGAGTCCGTGGACCACGCTTTCCTTCAACAACTCCAGCATCGGCTTCACGTAGATCGTGGTCGGCGCCATCAGCGCATCGGCCAGGGCCACGCCGCCGAGATCAAGCTCCCACGGGTTGCCGGCGCGCTCGAGGATCCTGCGCACCAGCGAATAGCCGTTCGAGTGCGGTCCGCTGGAGGCGACGCCCAGCACCACGTCGCCGGCGACGATCGACGCGCCGCTCAGCATGCGCGACTTTTCCACCGCGCCGACGGTGAAGCCGGCCAGGTCGTATTCGCCCGGCGGGTACATGTCGGGCATTTCGGCGGTTTCGCCGCCGATCAGCGCGCAGCCGGCCAGCTCGCAGCCCCTGGCGATGCCGCCGACCACGGCCACCGTGGTGTCCACGTCCAGCTTGCCGGTGGCGAAGTAGTCGAGGAAGAACAGCGGCTCGGCGCCCTGCACCAGCACGTCGTTGACGCACATGCCGACCAGGTCGATGCCGATGGTGTCGTG
>CALCWL010000163.1 GCA_937906285.1 uncultured Rhodanobacter sp.
TACGGGCTGCTGTTCATCGCGATGACCTTCGTGGCGTTCTTCCTGTTCGAGGTGCTCAAGCGGCTGCGCGTGCATCCGGTGCAATACCTGCTGGTCGGCGCGGCGCTGGCCACGTTCTACGTGGTGCTGCTGGCGTTGTCCGAGCAGATCGGGTTCGGTCCGGCCTATGCGCTGGCTGCCGCGGCGGTGGTGCTGCTGGTGGGCGGCTATGCGATGGCGGTGCTGCGCGCGCAGCTCGCCGGTGCGCTGCTCGGCGGCGTGCTCGGCCTGATCTACGCGATGCTGTACGGGTTGATCGCCGCCGAGCAATACGCGCTGCTGGTCGGCGCGCTGGTGTTGCTGGCGGTGGTCGGCCTGATGATGTTCCTGACCCGGCGCATCGACTGGTATGCCTGCGGCCCTGCGTCGGGCGAGTCGCCAGCCGCTATCATGGAGCGACCATGAACCTGCTTGCGATCGACACCGCCACCGAAGCCTGCTCCGTCGCCCTGATCCACGGCGAGGAACTGATCGCCCGCAGCGAAATCGCGCCGCGCCGGCACACCGAGCTGGTGCTGCCGATGGCCGACGCGCTGCTGGCCGAAGCCGGCATCGGCCGCCACGCGCTGGACGCGATCGCGGTGGGCCGCGGCCCCGGCGCGTTCACCGGCGTGCGCCTGGCCGTGTCGCTGGCGCAGGGCATGGCGTTGGCGCTGGACCTTCCGGTAGTCACCATTTCCTCGCTGGCCGCGCTGGCGCTGGAAGCGCCGGAAGAAGCGGGCACCGCGATCCTCGCCGTGATCGACGCGCGCATGGGCGAGATCTACGCCGCCAGCTATCGCCGCGACGACAGCGGCGGCCTGCTGGCGCTGGACGAGGAGCGCATCTGCACGGCCCAGACCCTGGAGCTGCCCGCGGCCGCCGCCTGGCAGGTAGTCGGCAGCGGCTGGGCCACCTATGCGCCGACGATCAGCCAGCGCCTCAGCGGTGCACTGCATTCGGCCGATGGCCTGCGCTATCCGCAGGCCGCGCACGTCGCCGAACTGGCGCTGCGCGAATTCCGTGCCGGCCGCGCGCTGGCGCCGGAACACGCCTTGCCGGTGTACCTGCGCGACAAGGTGGCGCTGACCCTGGTGGAGCAGGGGCGGGGGTAAGCCTCCCGCGGCGAGCATCGCCGCATAGCATGTTCCGCGCCAGCGACGCTCGGCGAGGCACCCGTTTCCCGGAATTTATTTTCTGTCGAGGGTCAGCCGGCCGCCGAGTGGCGCGCGCATACTCGCGCGGTTGGGCCGCCGCCACAGGCGTGGCGGCGGAGACCCGACACCATGCGGGCAGGATCGTCGATCCTGCGGGGAGGACTCATGAAAGGCATTGCACTGAGTGTGTTGTCTGCGGGTTTGCTGTTGGCCATGGGCGGCGCAGCCGCAGCCGACTCGCCCGCGAAAGTCTCGCGCATCTACACCGACACCGTGGCACCGGCGAGCCAGCAGGCGTATCTCGCCGGCATCAAGAGCTACAACAAGTGCCTGGCCGAGCACGGCTTCAAGTACGCCTGGACGGCACTGACCCATGAGACCGGCGACGTCTACGCCTATTCGTATGTCTCCGACCCCGTCAGCTGGGCGGATTTCGACGCGATGCGCACGCAGGGCAAAGCCTGCGACGCGACGTTCCAGCAGGAGGTGAATCCGCACCTCAAGGGCGAGATCAGCGTCTTCATCCAGGAGGAGGCCGAGATGAGCCACAGCGCATCGAAAGGCATGTCAGGCGACCTCATGGAGATCACCTACTTCAAGCTCAAGCACGGCTACATGCACGACAAGACATTCGTCGACATGGCGAAGAAGATCGCCGCGGCGGCAGCGAAATCGAAATGGGCTTACCCCTACCGTTTCGTGCGGGTCATCGACGGCGGCGCAGATGCACCCGACTTCATGGTGGTGAGCTATGCGCCCAGCTGGGCCGAACTTGGCGCCGACGCCAACCCCAGCCTGTGGAAGATGGTCGAAGGTGTCTACGGCAAGGATGCGACAACGGACCTCCGCAAGACGCTCAGTGAGGTGACCGAGATGAACGCGTCGCACATCGACCGGCGCGACGCGGAGCTGACCTACACCCCCGCCCATTGATTGCCCGCATGAAGCCCGGGCCGCTTTCCCCGCGCGGGGAAAGCGGCCCGGAAGATCGCCGCGGCACCACGCATGGTCGTCCCGGCGCCCTGTACACCTCGATCGAATGGCGTAGGATGACCTCGAGGGGCCTCGCCCGGCATCGCGTGGATAGCTGCCACGCATGCGCCACGGTGCGGCGGCGAGCCTGGTCCGCGGCGTGAAGGTGCGCTGCGCCGATGACGCCGACGACGAGGGAGGAAACCATGCGCTACGACCTGTTTGCGAATCGCAAAGACGAGTTGCTCCTGCTGGCCCGCATCCTGCTCATGGTGCTGTTCGTGAAGTTCGGGCTGGACAAGCTCACCGGCTTCACCGCCACCGTCACCTACATGACCTCCACCGGCATGCCGCTGCCGGGTCTGCTGACCCTGATCGCGGTGCTGATGGAGTTCGTCGTGGGCATCCTGATCGTGCTCGGCTTCTACACCCGGCCGCTGGCACTCGCGCTCGCCCTGTACACCTTGGCCGCGGCGCTGATCGGCCACCGCTACTGGAACATGGAAGGCATGGCCCACTACCTGAGCATGATCAG
>CALCWL010000164.1 GCA_937906285.1 uncultured Rhodanobacter sp.
GCCACCTACACGCAGCAGATCGAGCAATGGCGCGCCGCCCGCGTGGCGCGACTCACCGCGCCGACGGGATGGCTCAGCCTGATCGGGCTGGAATGGTTGAACGAGGGCGTCAACCGCGTGGGCAGCGCTGCCGACAACGACATCGTGCTGAAGGCCGGTCCCGCACACCTGGGTACGGTAACGCTGGCGCCGGATGGCGGCTTGCACCTGGCGCTCGACGCGGCCAGCGGCGCCACCGTCGACGGCAAGGCCGTGACCGAAGCCGCGCTGGTCGACGACATGCACGCCGCCGCTGATGCCGATCCCACCACCGTGCGTTTCGGCAAGGCCAGCTTCTACGTGATCGAGCGCGATGGCCGCAAGGCATTGCGGGTGAAGGACGAGGACGCCGAGTCGCGCCGGCATTTTCTCGGCATCGACTATTTCCCGATCGACGACGCCTGGCGCATCGAGGCCGACTGGGTCCCGTTCACGCCACCGCACGACCTGGCGATGGGCTCCGTGATCGGCACCATCGACACGGTCAAGGTGCCCGGCAAGGCGGTGTTCCAGCGTGACGGCCACACCTTCGAGCTGTTGCCGTACCAGGAGGAACCGGGCGGCGAGCTGTTCTTCGTGCTGGCCGATCGCACCTCCGGCAAGCAGACCTACGGTGCCGCGCGCTTCCTCTACGCAGCGCTGCCTGCCGGCGGTCTCGACCATCCGGGCAAGGTGGTGCTGGATTTCAACAAGGCCTACAACCCGCCCTGCGCGTTCACCTCGTTTGCGACTTGTCCGCTGGCGCCACCGGAGAACCGGCTGGACGTGGCCATCACCGCCGGCGAAAAGAAATACCGCGGCGACCATTGACCGGGAACCCTGCCGCGGGGCTCATTGCCCCTTGAACGCAGCCTTGCGCTTCTCCAGGAACGCGCGTGTTCCCTCGCGCATGTCCTCGGTGGAGAACACCAGCGCGAAACCCTGCGTTTCGAACTCCAGCCCCTGGTCGAGCGAGGTCTCGCCGCCCTGCAGCACGGCGTCGAGGATGCCGGCGGCGGCCAGCGGCGCGGCGGCGGCGAGCTGGTCGGCCAGCGCTTCCACGGTTTCGTCCAGCGCCTCGGGTGCCACCACGCGGTTGACGATGCCCAGTTCGTAGGCGCGTTGCGCGTTGACCGTAGTGCCGGTGAGGCACAGTTCCAGTGCGGCACTGCGCCCGGCCAGACGCAGCAGGCGCTGGGTGCCGCCGAAGCCCGGGATCAGACCGAGGTTGATTTCCGGCTGGCCGAACTTGGCCTTTTCGCTGGCCACGCGCAGATGGCAGGCCATCGCCAGTTCCATGCCGCCGCCCAGCGCGAAACCCTGCACGCGCGCGATCACCGGCTTGCCCAGCCGTTCGATGCTTGTCATCAGGCGTTGTCCGGCGCGCGAGAACGCCTGCGCCTGCACGCTGCTGTAGCCGCTCATCTCGCTGATGTCGGCGCCGGCCACGAAGGCCTTTTCGCCGGCGCCGGCGAGCACCACCGCGCGCACGGCGTCGTCCTGCGCGGCCTGGGCAAAGGCCAGCGTCAGCTCGTTGAGCGTCTGGCGATCCAGCGCATTGAGCTTGTCGGGGCGGTTCACTACGATCGTGCGCACCGCACCGCGGTTGCCGAGTTCCAGATTGCGATAGGCCATGGCCGGCTCCTGTGAATGCAGGCCGACGATGGTAGCAGCGGGAACCTTTGCCGATGGCGGAGTTCTCAACTCGCGTATGCGACAGCGGCACGCACGCGCGGCCGCGATACCTCATCACGGCAGGCATGGATTCGATGGCGAAGGGCGTGACACATCTGGCGGCGTGGCTGCTGATCGGCGTGTTGCCGGGCGGCCTGCTGTCGGCGCATGCGGCACAGGCAGGCGGGCCCGCGCAAGCTGCCAGCACGGCGAAGCCGGACAAGGTCAAGCTGTCCTATGCGATCGGCTACCAGATCGGCAGCCGCTTCGCCGGCGGCTCGCCCGAGGTGGATCTGTCGGCCTTGCAGCGCGCGATCGCGGACGCCTACGTGCACCGCCAGCCGCGCGTGCCGATCGGCGAGATGCAGGCGCAATTGCAGCGCCTGCAGCAGCAGATGCACAGCGACGCGATGGCCGAGTTCAAGCGCATCGCCGCGGCGAACGCGAGCAAGAGCGCGGCGTTCATGGCTGAAAACCGCAAGAAGCCGGGCGTGGTGCAGCTGCCTTCGGGCATCCAGTACGCGGTGCTGCACCAGGGCAGCGGCACGGTGCATCCGAGCCTGACCAGCACGGTGGTGGTGAACTACCGCGGCATGCTGGTGGACGGCACCGAGTTCGACAGCACCTGGGCGCACGGCGCGCCGGCGACCATCGCGGTCGACCAGGTCATTCCCGGTTGGCGCGACGTGCTCCCGCGCATGCGCGTGGGCGACCGCTGGAAGGTGGTGATCCCCTCGCGGCTCGCTTATGGCGAGGAGGGCGCGCTGCCGCGCATCGGTCCCAACGAGGCGCTGCAGTTCGTGATCGAACTGATCGAGATCAAGCCGCCGCGGAGCTGATCGGATCTGGTGTAAACCGGGCCGGTGTTAACATGCACCGACATGCCGAACGATCCCGCGCCGCAGCCAGTTTCACCCCTCACCCCCTGCACCGGCGTGTGCCGACTGGACAGCCACGGCTACTGCATCGGCTGCCGCCGCAATGGCGAGGAAATCGGCCGCTGGCGCGCGATGAGCGACTGCGAACGCCGCCACGTGATGGACGTGCTGCTGCCCGGTCGCCGGCCATGATGGATACCCTGTTGCAGGCGCTGCGGCCCTTGTCCGCGCCCCCCGAAGATCCGGCCTGGAACCACGCCGAGATGAATGAATGGCTCGGCGACCAGGCGCGTCTGCCCGCGGCCGTGCTGCTCGGCATCCGCGAAGGCATGCAGCCGCGGCTGGTGTTTACCGTGCGCGACGCGCGATTGCCTGCGCATGCCGGCCAGGTGGCATTTCCCGGTGGGCGCGCCGAGCCGCGGGACGCCGATGCCGTGGATACCGCGCTGCGCGAGAGCGAGGAGGAGATCGGCCTGGATCGCGCGCTGGTGAAGCCGCTGGGTTTCCTCGATCGCTTCGAGACGATCAGCGGCTACTGCGTCACGCCGGTGGTGGCGAGCATCGCCGCCGAGGCCCGTCTGTATCCCTCACCCGACGAAGTGGCCGAGGTGTTCGAGGTGCCGCTGACGTTCCTGTTCGATCCGGCCAACCTGCGTCGCTACATGATGGAGTTCCGTGGGCAGCAACGGCCGATGGTCGAATTCGTCCACGCCGGGCACCGCATCTGGGGCGCCACCGCCGCGATGCTTTGCAACCTGCTGGAGAGGATGGACCGCACATGAGCCTGAAAACCACCCTGATCGACGTCGACGCGCTCGCCGCGCTGGCGCCACGCGACGTGCTGGTCGTTGATTGCCGCTTCGAACTTTCCGACCCCGCCAGCGGCGCGCGCGATTACGCGCAAGGCCATGTGCCCGGGGCCATCTATGCCAGCCTCGATCGCGACCTGTCCGACTTGTCGCGCCAGGCCGAAGGCCTGGGCCGCCACCCGCTGCCGCTGGAGGCGGCGTTCAGCGCGTTGCTGTCGCGCTGGGGCTGGCGCGACGGCATGCAGGTGGTGGCCTATGACGCCGCTGGCGGCGCACTCGCCGCCGCACGACTGTGGTGGCTGCTGCGCCTGGTGGGCATCCCTGCCGCGGTACTCGACGGCGGCTACGCCGCCTGGACTGCTGCCGGAAAGCCCATCGAAAACGGCGAGCCTGCGCCACGGCCGCACAGCGAGGTTTCGCTGCGCTATGACGCCGGCCGGCTGCTGCTCGATCACCGCGCCATCGCCGATGGTGCCTCCGGGCAACTGCTGGATGCGCGTGGTGCGCCGCGCTACCGCGGCGACACCGAGCCACTGGATCGCGCCGCGGGCCACGTCCCCGGTGCGCTGAACCGTCCGTTTGCCGACAACCTCGACGCCAGCGGCCGCTTCAAGCCGGCGGCGCAGTTGCGCGAGGAATTCACCGCCATACTTGGCGCCACCGCGCCGTCGCGCGTCGTGCACATGTGCGGCTCCGGCGTCACCGCCTGCCACAACCTGCTGGCGATGGAAC
>CALCWL010000165.1 GCA_937906285.1 uncultured Rhodanobacter sp.
ATTCTTCAGCCGTGCGAGGCGTCGCTACGACGGCGGCGGCCGCGCACCCGCCGTGATCCCGCAGCGATCTTCGCTGCAAGCCTCTGCCGCGGGCGCCGCGTCTGCCATCTGCGGGCGCGACTGCTCCAGCTCTGCCAGCAACGTACCGATCTCCGCGCCGAGCAGCAGGTCATCGTGCTGGCCGAACACCTGCCGACGCAACCGCCCCTGCGCGTCGATCAGGATCGTGGTCGGCGTGCCCTGCATGGCATACGCGCGCATGGTGCACGGAATCGGATCGCCGGCCGGGCCGGGCGCGTCGATGCCGACCGGAAACGCGATGCGGTATTCGTACAGGAACGCGCGCAACGACTCCGGCCCCATCGCCGCGTGGTGCTCGAACACCGTGTGCAAGCCGACCACCGCCAGCGGCGCGCCCTCGAACAGCTTCGCCACGCGCTGCGCCTGCGGAATGCCGTGCGCCACGCAGCCCGGACAAAGCATCTGGAACGCGTGCAGCAGCACCACCCGCCCGCGAAAATGGCCGAGGGTCAATGGCTCGGGCGTGTTCAACCAGGCGCTGGTGCGCCACTCGGGGGCTGCTGCGGACGTCATCGCAATCTCCATCCCTGCTGCACGACCCGCGGCGCCAGCTGCCGCGGGCATCACTTCAACCACGCAGCGTACATCTTCCCTGCTTCACTGGCGGCGCACCGGACTCGACAGTCGTCCGGGGTACGGCCATCGGCGAATCGGCGCGCTGTCGTGTTTCCGGCGGGATGGCTACGGGACGCAGGCTGGCCCGTGACTCGCCGCAAACTTTCGCCCTAGCCTCCCGGCCCTGTCCAGCGACCGGCCGCCGCGTTTCCATCGCATGCGCCCTTCATTTCGGGATGCGACGCGCCATCGCCTGTGCAAAAGCCAGCAGTTCCAGCGCGGCGTCGTCATGGTCGGGATTCAGGCTGGCAATGAAGTCCTCTTGGCCTCCCGCCTCTTCGAGCGAATGCGCGAAGCTGGCGTTCGACGTCACCGCCACATCCAGCGCCATCGCGTACGGCAGCAGGCTCGCCTGGAGTTCGGGATGGAGCGACGGCTTGTAGCGCGCATCCATGTCCTGCTGTTCGGCGGTGCCGAGGTACCAGCGGAAGCCGTGCAGCTTGCGCCGCAACGGCGTCTCCCGCGGCGGTTGGCGCAGCAACCCCCAGCCCGCGGCGACCTGGCCGGCGAGCAGCGCGGCGCCCGTCAGCCAGTCCAGCCGGTCGCCGCCGCCCAGCAATCCGATCGCGGCGATCGCGGCCACGACGTACACCTGCGCGCGAGTGGCGCGCAGGAGCGCAAGCGGGACCACGTCCATCAGCATCGCCACGACGAGCGCACCAACGAGGCTGGGAGCCGCAATCTCGCCCAGGATCACGAAACGACTGTCGATGCCGAAGAACAACAGCGTGGCGCCGGTCAGCGCGGTCAGCCAGCCGGGGATCAACAGCCAGGCGGGATCGCCTGGACGTTCGCCCGCGCAGCGATTCTCCAGCGCACGCCGGAAAGCAAGCTCGGCAAGGCCGGTGCTGTCGGCATGGGCCTCGGAGAACTCCGCCGTGGGGCCAAACGCGAACAACGCCGAACGCAGCCGGTGTTCGTCCATCGTCAAGGCCGGGGCAAGGTCACCGCCGGTTCGCGTTGCCACCCATGTGCCATCGTCCTGCCGGGCCAGCGTGAGCCCACCCTTGGCGGCGATGCCGAGCACGCCGGTGGCAAAGCATTTTTCATCCCAGGCACCGTGCCACAGCAACCGCACGGCGCCGGCGGACCAGCCGGTCGGCGGCTCGTACTCCACGATCACGGGTTTGCCGTCGCCGCCGCCGGTGAAGAAAATTTTCGCCAGGAGGTAGTACAACGCCAGCACGGCCAGCCACACGGTGCCGTTGAACATCCAGGCCGGCCCAGCCGACAAAAGGGGGGTCGATGCCTCGGCCACCTCGGGAAACGTGAGCACCGCGCCCAACACCTGCCCCGGCGCGACGGCATCGTGCCAACCCAGGTCGACCTTGGTTCCGGTGACTCGGCGATCCCCTGCCGTGACAGGCGCACCGTCGAGCTGGAACTGCGCATGGATCTGACTGGAAGGCGTTTCCTGCGGCAGCTTCACCACCAATTTCGCACGCTGCAGCGACAGTCGATCGGTGGCCGAGGTGAGCGGCCAAACGAGCTTGCCATCGTCGACCGCCTTGTACAGGACGCGGTAATCGAGTTCGAACAACTGCATCCCCACGCGACGTGTCGGATGCACGGTGATACGCACGCCATCGCCCAGCGGCGCAACCTCGGTCGTCACCCCGTCGCCGTTCTCGGCAGCCCCCATCAGGAACACGTCGCGAAGTGCGAGCTTGCGGCCCGGAAGAACCAGGTCGCGATGGAACTCCCACGGGGTCGCCGCGTTGACCTCCGTAGTCTCGCTGACCTCGATCGAGTAGTCGTGGTTGACCCAGATCGACGTATCGCGCGTCATCGTGGTGGGTTCGACACCGGACTGACCGGCGTCCTGCGCCATCGCACTGCCGGCGGCAAGCGTCACGGCAACGAGGCACAACATGCGCGAGATCCGATGCCGCACGAGACCGCCGGCAAGCCTCATGCAGGCTCCCCGAGCCTGACCTGGACATTGGCCCTGGCATCGGCGTCGGCGGCGAAGAACTCCGCGGGCCTGAAGGCGAGCGGCGCGGCGATCAGCAAGGTGGGAAACGTTTCGCGCGCCGTGTTGTACTCGCGCACCGAGCCGTTGTAGAAGCGCCGGGCGTGCTGCAAGGTGTTCTCCACCTCCACCAGCTCGTCCGAAAGCTGGCTGAAGTTCCCGCTGGCCTTGAGCTCCGGGTAAACCTCGCCCAGCGCGACCAGGCGCACCAGTTGCTGGCCCAACGCAATCTCGGGCGCGATCCGCTGCGCCGGGGTTCCGCCGCGCATCGCCGCGCTGCGCTCGGCGGCGACACGTTCCAGCAACTGCCGCTCATGGCTGGCGTAACCCTTGACCGCTTCGACCAGCATGGGCACCAGATCGTGGCGACGCTGCAACTGCACGTCGACATCGCTCCACGCGTTGCGAACCTGATTGCGCAGCCGCACCAGTCGATTGAACAGCCAGACCGCGCCGACGACGAGCAGCAGGCCCGTTGCGTAGAAAATCAAATGAGCGTCCCCTCGCGCCCGATTCGCGGGCGCTGCAATCCGACGGCACAGCCGACCGGTACATTCCCCATACCCTGTGCGACCGCCACCTGCGCCGCCGGGCCATTCTGGCGACAGCACGCGCCGGGTTCAACTGCCGCCGAAAGCGGAATGAAGGAAGTCAATCGAGGCCATGGAGGAAAAGACCATCGGCCACCTGGTGAGCTTGCGCCGTCCGAGGCCGCCGAAGCACGCGGACATCGAGCAGAGGGCACTGACTTTCTCCGCCCCGGTTTCGCTTGCCTGGTTTGACGCCCCTGAAATGCGGTGCAATTCTGCGTCACGACGATCCATGGAGGATCGAGGGGGAGACAAAGATGTTGAAGCGGGCATTGGTGGGGCTGGTGGTGTTTGGCGGCATTCTTCTCTGGCATTTCGGGAGGAACGGCCTGATGCCGACCCTCGCGCAGGAAGCGCTGCTTGCGCCGCCCGCCCAGGCCACTTCGGTCAGCTTCAAGTC
>CALCWL010000166.1 GCA_937906285.1 uncultured Rhodanobacter sp.
CACGGTTTCCGGAACCGCCCCCGCCGAGCCGAGGGTGCGCCAGCGAGGAGCCCATTTTCGTCGTGGGGATGCCCCGCACCGGCACCACCCTGGTCGAGCGCATCATATCCAGCCATCCGGACGTCCATTCGGCGGGCGAGATGCTGAACTTCGGCATGGCGCTGAAGTTCATGTCCGGCACCCACACCCGCTCGCTGCTGGATATCGAGACCGTCGCCGGTACCCGTCACGTTGATTTCCGCACGCTGGGGCAGACCTACCTGGACAGCACCCGGCCGGCCACGGGCAGAACGCCGCATTTCGTGGACAAGCTGCCGCACAACTTTCTCTACGTGGGCTATATCGCCCAGGCATTGCCCAACGCGAAGATCGTGTGCCTGCGCCGCAACCCGATGGACACCTGCCTGAGCAATTTTCGGCAGTTGTTCGCGCCCAACTCGCCGTATTTCGATTACTCCTTCGACCTGCTCGATACGGGCCGCTACTACATCCTTTTCGACGCGATGATGCGCCACTGGCAGCGCGTGTTTCCCGGGCGGGTGCTCGAGGTGGATTACGAGGCCCTGGTGGACGACCAGGAGCGCATGTCCCGTCGCATCATCGAGTTCTGCGCTCTGCCGTGGCACGAGGACTGCCTGCGATTCGAGGCCAATCCGTCGCCGGTGGCCACCGCCAGTGCCGTGCAGGTGCGTGCTCCGATCTATCGCAGCGCGCTGCAGCGCTGGCGGAAGTACGGCGAGGCGCTGGCGCCGCTGCGCGAGTTGCTGGTCGGCGCGGGCATCGAGGTCTAGCGCCCCCCCCCGCTGCCCGAAAAAAAACGGCCCCGCCAGGGCGGGGCCGTCGCGTTTTGCATCCGGGTGCGGCTATCGGCCGAACTTGTAGCTCGCCTCGACGTAGATCGCGCGCCCGAACACGTTGTAGTTGAAGATGTTGTACGGCTCGGCGGTGAGACCGCTGTAGCTGGTGTCCCTGGGCGGCATCTTGTCGAACAGGTTGTTCACCATCAGGGACAGGCCAAGCGCCTTGGTCGGGTTGAATGTGACGCTCGCGTTGTACAGCGTCCACGACCCCAGCCGGCCGGTGCCCGGGGAGGTGTAGTTGTCGAGCGAACTGGCCAGGTAGTTCGGCGTGCTTCCGAACCGGTTTGCGTACAGCGTGGTGCTCCACTTCGCGTTCGACCAGGTGATCGAGCCGTTGGCCTTGGACTTGAAATCCGTGCTCCAGTTGGGGTGGCGCAGCAGATCCACCGGCTCGTCGGTCGGGTAGTCCTGGTAGGTGTGCTTGAACATGTCCGAGTAGGACAGGTTCAGTGCCAGCTGGCCGAAGCGACCGATGTCCTGCACGTAGTTCACGCCGGCGGTGAGTGCGTTGACCTTCTCGTTCGCCACGTTCTGTTTCGGCGTGGCGATCGAAATGATGTGGCCCAGCAGATTGCCCTGGCCCGGGCCGCGGGTAACCAGGCTGAATGCCATGCTGCAGGTGGTCGAGTTCATGTCCAGCGTGCCGATATCACACAGGTACTGGGTGTTCGACAGCTGGTCCGCACTGACTTGGGCGACCTCGTTGCTGATGTCCCAATGCAGATAATCGACGTTGAAGGACAGCTTTGGAGTGGGAGCCCACACGAAGCCGTAGGTCCACACCTTGGCGGTGATCGGCTTCAGCGCCGGGTTGCCGGAGGTGTGGCCGTTGAACTGCTCGTTGTCGTAGGGCGTCGGGCATTGGTCGATGTTTGCCCCGGAGAAGCCGAGGCGACCACAGTTGAGATAGTCGGTGACGCTGCTGTAGTAGCCGCTGAGGCCCTGGAATTCGTCGCTCAGGGTGGGCACCTTGAAGGCGGTGCCGTAGCGGCCGCGCAGCAGCAGGGTTTCGAACGGCCGGTATTCGATGCCGAAGTTGTAGGTCTTGTGGCTCACGCGGCTGGACGCCACGTTGTAGCTGTCGTAGCGACCCGAAACATCGAGCGTGAGCCGGCTCAGCACCGGCAGGCGAAGCTCGGTGGTGGCCGCGTAGCGCGAGCGGTGGCCGGCACCCGGCGTGGCGCTCCAGCCCCAGACATACGGAACCTGGTTCCCGTTGTAGTCGATGTCCTGCAGCAGCCGGGGGTCCGGGGTGCTGTTCCAGCCTTCGTTGCCACCCTCGAGCACCATGGCAATGCCTGCGTCGCCGCCGGGGAGGGAGAACAACGACCCGTTGGTCAGCTGGGCACGCAGCAGGTTGTCCCAGGTCTTCGCGTTGTCTTCGGTGTAGCCGGTAAAGGCGCGGAAGTCGGCATTGGAGACGGGATGGTAGAGCGCCTCGTAGTCCGGCTGGAACACGGGATAGCCGTAGTAGGTGCCCATCTGCGGCCCCATCACGTGGGAGGCGAAGTAATCCTCTATCGGCTTGGTGAAGCGCTGGAATACGCGACTCTGCAGCTTGTCGTCCGAATGCATGAAGGACAATTCGTAGTCCCAGCTGGACTGGCCGAACGTGCCCTTGGCGCCGAGCGTGAGCATGTAGGAGTTTTCGGTGTCCTTGCTCATGATGTTCTTGTAACCGCCAACTTCTTCCGGAGAGAAGTTGCGCTGCACCAGCATGTAGTCACCGATGCGCGGATCCCAGAAGTAGCCGCCACCCGCAGCGGCGGTCACCACATTGGTACCCCACCAGGTGTAGCCGGCG
This sequence comes from uncultured Rhodanobacter sp., assembly GCA_937906285.1. Classification (GTDB taxonomy): domain Bacteria; phylum Pseudomonadota; class Gammaproteobacteria; order Xanthomonadales; family Rhodanobacteraceae; genus Rhodanobacter. The sequence continues at coordinate 2,665 of CALCWL010000166.1, forward strand.
CCGTTGGTGTATTTCTGCTCCTGGTAGTTGTAGAGCAGGTCGCCGTACAACTGCAGGTTGTCGTTCACGTCGAACGTCGCATGCGTGTAGAAGTTCGCCTGCTTGTTGTCGGTGGTCAGCGTCGCGTAGCCGGGGCTGGTGAAAGAGCCGCAGTAGTCGCCCTTGCCGGCGCGGTGCCGCTTGCCCTCGTTGCCGTACCACTGGTCGGTCAGGCCGCTGCAGTTGTCGGGGTCGAAAAAATGGTAGCCGGTGAAGTAGCCCAGTACCAGGTAGTCGCGTGACGCCACCGCGGGACTGGTGCCGTGGGTGTAGTAGTGGGCGGTCAGGTCGCGATCGCGGCGCCAGATCGGCTGGGTGCTCTCGAACTGGCCTCCGACCAGCAGGTTGAAACGGCCTGCGCTGAAGTTGTCCGCCACGCTGATGCGACGGCTAGCCCCGCCGCCGTCGCTGTGCCAGCCGTAGCGCGCATCGACGACCGGCCCGCCATCCAGGTGCTTCTTGAGGATGATGTTGACCACGCCGGCGATCGCGTCCGAGCCGTACAGCGAGGATTGTCCGCCAGGCAGGATCTCGATGCGATCGACCATCTCGGTCGGGATGCCGCTGAGGTTGTTGAAGACATCGCTGCCGTTGTAGAGGCCCGGGAAGTTGCCCATCGGGCGCCCGTCGATGAGGTACTTCACGAAACCTACCGGCATGCCGAACATGCTCAGGGTCTGCGCCGTCGGCGTGAAGCCCGCCGAGAACTGCGAACCCTGCACCGAGCCGGTCGCGAACGAGGACTGCTGCAGGGCTTCCGCCACCGTGGTGAACCCACGAGCCTTGATGTCTGCGGCCGTGATGGTGGTGATCGGCGTGGCGGTCTCGATCTCGGTCTGCGGGATCAGCGAACCGGTCACCGTGACTGCTTCGAGCTTCTTGGCCTTGGTGCTGTCCGGCGTTGGATGGTTGCCGTCATCGGCGGACTGCGTGGTGTCCTGCTGCACGCCGGACGTGCCTGCCTGTCCAGTCGCATCATGCGCGTCGCGCCCATGTGCGAACGCTGCGCACGGCCCGAAGCTCAACGCGACCAGCACGGCGGCCGCGAGTTTGGTCTTAAGCATGGATTTTCCTCCCCGTGTCATTTTCGAAAGACGACCGCCCGGTGCCACCGGGCTTCCCCTGCGGCCAAGGCTTGCCTGGCCGGGTACGGCTGCGCGCTCCGGCAGGTACCTCGCCGGACGTGGAGGTTCATTGGCGGCTTTCTTTACGTCTCGAACCGTTGGCGCGGACACGTGCCAACAATGGGCGGGCGGATCAAATCCACTCATTCCTCGCGCCACGCCACGCTCTGTGGTCGTGGAGCGCCCCGGGAACAGCCAACGGACCCCTCTGTCACCGTCATGATGGGCGGGAATTTCCGCGACGGTCTTGTCTTTTGACGACGCGAGGGGTGCGGATTCAAGCACAATCACGCAAACGCCGGTCGATCGCTCGATCCGGCGCCACGGCCCCGCACACCATCGGCTATCGACTACCGCCTATTTGAAGGATCGGAAGCCGTCTGCGGGAGACTGTTTCAGCGTTGCCCCAAGCCGCCGCGGGGGATCAACCGCCCGCTTGCAGCGCCTGCAGCAGTTGCTCCGGCGTCACGTAGCCGCCCAGCACGCTGCCGTCCGGCCCGATGATCGTGGGCGTGCCGCTCACGCCCAGCTTCACGCCCAGGTCGAATTGCTGCTTCACCGGGTTGGTACAGGTCGCCGCCGGGGGCGCGTGGCCCTTGGTGGCGGCAGTGAGCGCGGCCCTGGGGTCCTTCGCGCACCATACCGAGACCATTTCCTTGTAGGTCGGGGTGAGGTTTCCGGCGGTGGTGGTCACGCCCTCGCGCGGCCAGGCCAGGTATTCCACCGCGATGCCGGCCTTGTTGAAGGCGGCAATGTGCTCATGCAGCGCACGGCAGAAACCGCAGTTGACGTCGGTGAACACGGTCACCGTGTACTTCGGCTGCGCCGGTGCGAACACCACGCGCTGCGCTGCCGGCACCTTGGCCAGCGCGGCCACGCGGAACCTGGCCCAGGCATCGTCGCTGAGATTCTCGCGGCGGGTGAGGTCGACCACGTCGCCGTGCATCAGGTACTTGCCGTCGGTACTGATGTAGACCATCTGGCCCGACGCGATCACTTGGTAGAAGCCGGGCAGCGGTGCCGGCTGGATCGAGTCGACCACCACCTTGGACGACAGCTTGGCGATGGCCTGCTGCACCATCTGCACCGCCGCCGGCGTGATCGTGGGGCCGACCACCGGCGCGTTCGCCGGCGCAGCGGCGAGCGCCTGACCGGCCCATGCCAGCCCACCCAACAACAACAGCTTCTTCAACATCGCCAGCCTCAATGCATTGCGCGCCGCAGGCGGGACGCGCGCGGCAGCATGCCATTCTCGCATGGCGCGCCGGCGCCGCTGCGCTGTCTGCGACGAAACGGCGCGCGAGGCGGTTCAGCAACGCAACAAACTGTGCAGCAAGCCGCGTTCTGCCCAGCGCAAACGCCCGCCGAGGGCATCGAGCTCGATTACCACCGCAGCGCCGAGCAGCGTCGCTCCTGCCCCCGCGATCAGTTCCGCGGCCGCGCACAACGTGCCGCCGGTGGCCAGCACGTCGTCCACCAGCAGCACGCGTTGCGCCGGCTCCAGCACGTCGCCGCGCAGTTCCAGCCGGTCCTCGCCGTACTCCAGCTGGTAGTCCACCGCGCGCACCGGCGGCGGCAACTTGCCCGGCTTGCGCAGCGGCACGAAGCCCGCGCGCAGCCGCAGCGCCAGCGCCGCGCCGAAAATGAAACCGCGCGCCTCCACCCCACCCACCACCTGCACGTCGCTATCCCGCCACGGCGCGGCCAACGCCTCGATACAGCGCGCGAACCCCTTGGCACTGGCCAGCAGCGGGCTGACGTCGCGAAACATCACTCCCGAGCGGGGAAAGTCGGGTACGTCGCGGATCAGTTCGGCAAGGGCATGCATGCGCGGTCTCGGGGTGTGATCAGGGGATTCGGGATTCACCACAGCATCGCATGCGATGCGTGCCATGCTGTTGCATTCGTTCCTGCTTTTACGATTCCCTATTCCCCATTCCCGACTCCCCAAGGAGTTCCCCATGCACCACAGCCGTCTGTGCAGTCTCATGATCGACTGCCGCACCGATGACCTCGGCGAAGCCGCCCGCTTCTGGTCGCAGGCACTGGGCCGCCCGATCAAGGAGGGTGCCGACCCCGCGCAGGAGAAATACGTCGGCCTGGTCACCCACGACGATGAGCCGGTGATCGAACTGCAGAAAGTGCCCCACCCCAGCCGCGTGCACCTGGACATCGAAAGCGACGACATCGAGGCGGAAGTGCAACGACTGGAAGCCCTCGGCGCGAGGAAGATCGAGGCGATCCGCACCTGGGTGGTAATGGAAGCCCCTACCGGCCACCGCTTCTGCGTGGTGCGACCGCAGCGCGGGCATCTCGGAGCGCACGCGAACGAGTGGCCATGAACGCCGGCGGGCTCAGCGCAAGCTCGACTTGCGCACCATCAGCTTCACCGGCAGCACTTCGCTCTCGACCGCCTCGCCGCGGATCAGGCCGAGCAGGCTGTCGACCAGCACGGCACCGGCCTGGCCGGTGTCCTGCAGCACGGTGGTCAGCGGCGGGTTGACGAAGCTGGCGGTGGCGATGTCGTCGAAGCCGGCCAGGGCGACGTCCTGCGGCACGCGCAGGCCGTGGTCGCTGAGCGCACGCATGGCGCCGATCGCGATCAGGTCGCTGGCGGCGAACACGGCGTCGAAACCGACCTCCCGCATGATCAGGCGGCGCATGGCCTCGTAGCCGGAGTGCTCGGTGCTTTCGGCGTTTTCCTGCAGCGCGGGGTCGACCTCGACCCCGGCGGCGTCGAGCGCGTCGACGTAGCCATTGTAGCGGCCGAAGAACTCCGGGTAGTGGCTGGAGGCGTCGCCGAGGAAGGCGATGCGCCGGCAGCCTCGTTCGAGCAGATGTTCGGCCACCTGCCGACCACCGCAGACGTTGTCGCTGCCGAACGACACGCCGGGCTGGTCCGGCAGCACCGCACCCCAGCGCACGAAGCGGGTGCCCTGGGCGACGAGTTTCTCCAGCTTGTCGCGATAGGCGAGGTAGTCGCCGTAGCCGAGCAGGATCAGGCCGTCGGCCTTCTTGCTGTCGGCGAAGTCGGCGTGCCAGTCGTCGGACAGCTGCTGGAACGAGATCAGCAGGTCGTGGCCCTGCAGCGCACAGGCGCGGGTGATCGAGCCGAGCATCGACAGGAAGAACGGGTTGATGTGCGACTCGTCGGCGGTCGGGTCCTCGAAGAACAGCAGCGCCAGCGTGCCGGTGTGCATCCGGCGCAGGTTGGAGGCGTTCTTGTCGATCTTGTAGTTGAGCTGCTCGGCGGCGGCCTGCACGCGCCGCCGGGTTTCCTCATTGACCAGCGGGCTGCCGCACAGGGCGCGCGATACCGTGGCCTGGGACACCCCGGCCAGGTGTGCAATGTCGATCGATGTGGCCTTGCCCTTCATCCGCGACCCGATCCGTCAGCACCTCGTTCAATCGCGCGCGATGAACCGTAGCCGGGCCATCGCCGTTCCCGCATCGTAGCTGCTTTGCGCGCCGCGCGTCGTAGACTGCCCGGCGCGCCTCGACGCCGGGACAGACGCTGACCTGCAGCCGCTCGGGTGCACCGGTGCTGAAGCCGTGCTCCAGGATTCTCATGCGTGCATGTCCTCCAGTTCGACACCCTTGGTTTCGCGCACCGCGCGCAGCACGAACACCAGCGACAGCACGGCGAACGCCGCGTACAGGCCGTAGGCGAAGGTCAGGCCGAACTCGGCCAGCGCCGGGAAGGTGCTGGTGATGGCGAAGTTGGCCAGCCACTGCGCCGACGCCGCTACCGCCAGCGCGGTGGCGCGGATGCGGTTGGGGAACATCTCGCCCAGCAATACCCACACCACCGGTCCCCAGCTCACGCCGAAGAACACCACGTAGGCGTTCGCGGCGACAAGCGCCACCATGCCGACCGCGCCGGGCAGGCTCAGTTCGGCGCCGCTGCCGACCGCCTGCGAGAAACACCACGCCATCACGCCCAGGGTGATCGCCATGCCGGCCGAGCCGATCACCAGCAGCGGCTTGCGCCCGATCTTGTCGACCAGGGCGATCGCCACCAGCGTGACCAGCACGTTGACGATCGAGGTGACCACGGTGATGGTGAACGAGTCGGCCTCGCTGAAGCCCACCGAATGCCACAGCGTGGCCGAGTAATAGAAGATCACGTTGATGCCGACGAACTGCTGGAACACCGACAGCGCGATGCCGATCCACACCACCGGCAGCAACCCGGTGCCCTTGCTGCACAGGTCGCGCAGGCGCGGCTTGTGTTCCGAACGCAGGCTGGCCTCGATGTCGCCGAGCTTCTTGTCCAGCGCCGCGGCGCTGTGCATCGACAGCACTTTTTGCAGCACCACGCGCGCATCGGCCAGGCGCCCCTTGGCCACCAGGTGGCGCGGCGATTCGGGCACGCCCAGCACCAGCACGCCGTAGATCAGCGCCGGGGTGACCGCGGCGAGGAACATCCAGCGCCATGCGGGCAGGCCCAGCCACAGCACCTCGGCCGCGCCGCCGGCCGCCCCGGCCAGCCAGGCGTCGCTGAGCAAGGCCGCGAAGATGCCCAGCACGATCGCCAGTTGCTGCATCGAGCCGAGCCGGCCGCGAATCCGAGCCGGCGCCACTTCCGCGATGTAGGTCGGTGCAATCACCGAGGCCACGCCCACGCCGATGCCGCCGACCAGCCGCCACAGGACCAGGTCCCATACTGCCATCGCCAGGCCCGAGCCAGCGGCGGCAGCCACCAGCAGCACCGCGGCTACCTGCATCGTGCGCACGCGGCCGAAGCGGTTGGCCAGCATGCCGGCGTACCACGCGCCCACCGCCGAACCGAGCAGCGCGCAGGACACGGTGATGCCGATCTCGCCCGCGTTCAGCCCGAAATGGGCGCGGATCGCATCGACCGCGCCGTTGATCACCGCCGTGTCGAAACCGAACAGGAAGCCGCCCAGGGCGGCGGCGGTGGAGATCAGGATCACCCGCAGCGTGGCGTGCTGGCCCAGCCCATCGGTCGCGCTCGTCGAACTCATTGCCTTCCCCCGGTCATGACAGGTCGCCGTGCCCCGATTCTGCGGTGCA
>CALCWL010000167.1 GCA_937906285.1 uncultured Rhodanobacter sp.
ATCTACCTGGTGGTCTGCGCGGTGCCGCTGCTGCTGATCCGGCAGGACGTGCTGGCCAGCGCCGGCGCGCCGTTCGCGTTGTTGATGGAACAGTTCGGCGCGGCCGGCTCCGGCCGCTGGCTGGCACTGTTCGTGGTGGTCAGCGGGCTCGGTGCGCTGAACGGCTGGACCCTGCTGGCCGGCCAGCTGACCCGCACCATGGCTGCCAACGGCGTGCTGCCGTCGCTGCTCATGCGCGGCAACCGGCACGGTGCGCCGACGACCGCGCTGGTGGTCACCGGCGTGCTTGCCTCCGTGATGGTGTGGATGAGCTACAGCAGTTCGCTGGTGGCCGCGTTCACCTTCATCACGCTGCTGGTGACCGCAGCGAACCTGCCGCTGTACCTGGCCTGCGCGCTGGCGCTCGCGGTGTTGTGGCGGCGTGGTACCGCGCCGTGCCGCGGGCGTGGCGTGCTGCTGGTCGCCCTGATCGCCACGCTGTATGTGGTCTATGCCTTCATCGGCATCGGCGGGGCGCCGTTCGTCTACGCCCTTGGCCTGATCGCGGCCGGGTTGCCCCTGTATTTCTTCATGCGACGTCGTGGCGCGACCGCGGCGACCAAGGCCTGAACCCATGCGCGACCCGCGTTACGACCTCCTGTTCACCCCGCTCAAGATCGGTCCGGTGACCGCGAAGAACCGCTTCTTCCAGGTGCCGCATTGCAACGGCATGGGCCACGCGATGCCGCTGGCGCATGCGGCGATGCGCGAGGTGAAGGCCGAGGGCGGCTGGGCGGTGGTCTCCACCGAGGAGTGCGAGATCCACCCCAGCGGCGATCTCACCCCGTACGTCGAGGCGCGGCTGTGGGACGACCGCGACATCCCCGCGCTGGCGCTGATGTGCGACAAGGTGCATGCGCACGGCGCGCTGGCCGCGCTGGAACTCACCCACAACGGACCCACCGCCTCCAACCTCTATTCGCGCGAGGTGCTGATCGCGCCGTCGCACCAGCCGACCAAGTACGGCTACCCGCACCAGGCGCGGGCGATGACGCAACACGACATCCGCGAGTACCGCCGCTGGCATCGCGAGGCGGCGGTCCGCGGCAGACGCGCGGGCATGGACATCATCTATGTCTACGCCGCACACGACCTGTCGCTGGCGATGCACTTCCTGCAGCGTCGGCGCAACCAGCGCAGCGACGAATACGGCGGTTCGCTGGAAAATCGCGTGCGGCTGCTGCGCGAGGTGCTCGAAGACGCGAAGGAAGCGGTCGGCGACACCTGTGCCGTGGCGCTGCGCTTCGCCACCGAGGAACTGCTGGGGCCGGGCGGCGTCGAACTGGCCGAGGCGAAGGAGATCGTCGCCATGCTGGCCGAGCTGCCCGACCTGTGGGACGTGAACCTTGCCGCCTGGTACAACGACTCGGTGCCCTCGCGCTTTGCCGCGGAGGGCGCGCAGGAGCCGTTCATCGACTTCGTCAAGCAAACCACCAGCAAGCCGGTGGTGGGCGTGGGCCGCTTCACCTCCCCCGACACCATGGTGTCGCAACTCAAGCGCGGCGTGCTGGACCTGATCGGCTGCGCGCGCCCGTCGATCGCCGACCCGTTCCTGCCGCGCAAGATCGAGGAAGGTCGCGTCGACGATATCCGCGAATGCATCGGCTGCAACATCTGCGTCTCCGGCGACATGACCATCTCGCCGATCCGCTGCACGCAGAATCCGACCATGGGTGAGGAGTGGCGCAAGGACTGGCACCCGGAACGCATCGCGCCGAAACGCTCGGCGGCGCGCGTGCTGGTGGTCGGCGCCGGCCCTGCCGGGCTGGAAGCGGCGCGTGCGCTGGGCCAGCGCGGCTACGAGGTGAGCCTGGCCGAGGCGCGCAAGGAACTCGGCGGCCGCGTCACCCGCGAATCGCGCATGCCGGGCCTGGCCGAATGGGCGCGCGTGCGCGACTGGCGCGTCGGCCAGATCCGCAAGCTGGCGAATGTGGCCGTCTATCTCGATTCCGCACTCACGGCGCAAGACGTGCTCGACTTCGGCGCCGACCACGTGGTGCTGGCCACCGGCTGCCACTGGCGCCGCGACGGCTACGGCCGCAGCCACGGCGCGGTCATCGACGGCTTCCCCGACAACCCGCGCGTGTTCACGCCCGACGACCTGATGGACGGCCGTCTGCCCGAGGGCCGCGTGGTGGTGTTCGACGACGACGGTTTCTATTACGCGGGCATCGCCGCCGAAACCTTGCGTCTGCGCGGTTGCGAGGTGACGTATCTGACGCCGGAAGACAGCGTCGCGCCGTGGAGCCAGCACACGCTGGACTACCGGCATATCCGCAAACGGATGGCCAAACTCGGCATCGAGGCGATCGTGTCGCACGACATCGTCGGCTACGCCGGCTGCACGCTCCGCGTCGAAAACGTGTGGGACCACCGGCACTGCGACCTGGCCTGCGACGCCATCGTCACCGTGACCGCCCGCATGCCGGACGATGCGCTGTACCAGCAACTGCTGGAGCGCGAAGCGGAATGGCCCGCCGCCGGGCTGCACTCGCTGCGCTGCATCGGCGACGCCGAGGCGCCCGGCCTGATCGCCCATGCGGTCTACGCCGGCCACCGCTACGCGCGCGAACTGGAAGAACCTGTTGCCGCCGGTGTCCCGTTCAAGCGGCACTTCCACGTCGCAGAGACATAGGGGCGCACTTTGTGCGCGTTGCCTTTGCGCACGTGACGAGGAGCATCGCGCACAAGGTGCGCTCCTGCAGAGTCCTGGGTGCCCTCACGCCCGGCCGTAAACGTCGTCGTAGCGCACGATGTCGTCTTCGCCCAGGTAGCTGCCAGACTGCACCTCGATCAGCTCCAGCGCGACCTTGCCGGGGTTGCGCAGGCGGTGCTTGCTGCCCAGCGGGATGTAGGTGCTCTGGTTCTCGCCGAGCAGGAATACCTTGTCGTCGCAGGTGACCTCGGCGGTGCCGGAGACCACGATCCAGTGTTCGGCGCGGTGATGATGCTTCTGCAGGCTCAGCGAGGCGCCGGGCTTGACCTGGATGCGCTTGACCTGGAAGCGCTCGCCCGCCTCCAGCGAGTCGTAATTGCCCCACGGGCGATGCACCACGCGATGCAGCGAATGCTCGCTGCGGCCGGCGGCCTTGAGCTGTTCGACGATCTTCTTCACGTCCTGCGCCGCGTCGCGGTGCGCCACCAGGGTGGCGTCCGGCGTGGTCACCACGATCAGGTCGTCGACACCGACGGTGGCAAGCAGGTGGCGTTCGTGCGAGCGCAGCAGCGAGTTGCGCGTGTCTACGGTCAGCGTGTCGCCCTCGCGCAGGTTGCCCGCGGCGTCCTTGTCGCCGGTGAGCCACAGTGCCGACCACGAGCCGATGTCGCTCCATCCGCAACTGACCGGCACTACGGCAGCGCGCGCGGTCTTTTCCATCACCGCGTAGTCGATCGAATTGTCCGGAACCTGCGCGAACGCGTCGCGGTCGATGCGCACGAAGTCGAGGTCGGCCGTGGCCTTGGCATGTGCCGCGCGCACGGCCTCCAGCATTGCCGGCGCATGTGCGGCCAGCTCCTCAAGGTAGCGTGATGCCCTGAACAGGAACATGCCCGAGTTCCAGTCGTAGCCGCCGTCGGCGAGGTAGGACTCGGCCTTGGCGAGACTGGGCTTTTCGACGAACTGCCCGACGCGGAAACCATGCCCGTCGATCGCCTCGGCGCGGCGGATGTAGCCGAAGCCGGTCTCCGGCCGGTCCGGGCGGATGCCGAACGTGGCCAGCCAGCCGTCCTTCGCCAATGGCAGCGCCTGTGCCACCGCAGCGGCGAAGGCGGCGGTGTCGGCGATCAGGTGGTCGGCCGGCAGCACCAGCAGCAGCGCATCGGGATCGTGCTGCAGTGCCTGCAGCGCACCCAGCGCGATTGCCGGCGCGGTGTTGCGGGCCAGTGGTTCCAGCACGATCGTGGCGCCTTCGACGCCCGCTTCCAGCAACTGGTCGGCGGCGAGGAAGCGGTGATCCTCGCTGGCCACCACGAGCGGCGCGGCCACTTCCGGCAACGCGCGGGTGCGTGCAACGGTCTGCTGGAACAGCGTGCCCTTGCCGGCCAGTTCGAGAAACTGCTTGGGCAGGTTCCTGCGCGACACCGGCCACAACCGGGTGCCGCTGCCGCCGCTGAGAATGAGGGGAATCAACATGAACTCAATGTCCTTGGCCGGATGTTACGTGTAGGAGCGCACCCTGTGCGCGATGTTTCTTCATCACGTCACAAAAAGCGTCGCGCACAGGGTGCGCTCCTACGCAGGGAGAGCTGTGCGGATTGGCCATTATGCCGCAACGTTAATGCCGCGTAGGGCGGGCACCGCCCGCCGGCCGGCTTTCGCGGGCCGGCGCGAAAGCGGCGGACAATGTCCGCTCTACGCGACAACGCGCGACAGCAATCGGACTACGGCGACCGGGGATCGCCGAACTTGCTGCCGAGCTGATCCATCACCCGGAGCATGCCGTCGCGCCAGTCCGGCAGCGGCGAGGCAAACCGCCGCTGAAAATCGGTGTTGTCCAGCAACGACCACGCCGGACGCACCGCCGGCGTCGGGTAATCGGTGGTGGCGATCGCCACTACGCGCGGCGGACGAGGCAGCAGGCCGAGGGCGTGTGCTTCATCAAAAATCGCGCTGGCGAAACCGTGCCAGGTCGTTGCGCCGCTGGCGACCAGATGATGCGTGCCGACGAGCGCTTCGCGTTGCGCACGATCCGAAGACAGCCAGCGATCCAGCGCGGCGAGCGTGCCGTCCACGATCAGCCCGGTATCGGTCGGTGCGCCGTGCTGGTCGGCAACCACGCGCAGTTCGTCGCGCTCGGCGCCGAGGCGCAACATGGTGCGCAGGAAATTGTGACCGTGCGCCGCGTAGACCCACGCGGTGCGGAAGATGAAATGGTCGGCACCGCTGTCGCGCAACGCCTCTTCGCCGGCCAGCTTGCTGCGGCCGTAGGCGCCGAGCGGGCCGGTGGGCGCGTCGGTGGCGTACGGCTGCGCCTGCCCGCCGTCGAACACGTAGTCGGTGGAATAGTGGATCACCAGCGCGCCGTGCATCGCCGCCCAGCGGCCCAGCACGCCGACCGCCTCGCCGTTGACGCGGGTGGCCAGTGCCTCCTCCTGCTCGGCACGATCGACCGCGGTGTACGCGGCGGCGTTGACGATCACGTCCGGCTGTACGCGGTCGAGCAAGGCGGGCAGCGATGTGGGGATCGAAAGGTCGGCGATCTCGCCCTGGCCGCCTTGCGTCAGCGCACCATCACGGCTGGCCGCGACCAGTTCGCCACGCGCGGCCAAACCGCCCTGGTCGAGGAAGGTACGGCCCAACTGGCCGTTGGCGCCGAGCAACAAGATCCTCATGGTGCGTAAACCGGCAGCCGCTCCGGCATCACGTCGGCCAGCAGTGGCGTCCTGCCGTCCTTGTCCGACAGCAGCGGGGCGCTGATCGGCCAGTCGATGCCGAGCGCGGCGTCGTTCCAGCGGATGCCGGCGTCGGCTTTCGGGTCGTACAGCGCGGTGCACTGGTAGGTGAAGGTGGCGAACTCCGACAGCACGCAAAAGCCGTGCGCGAAACCTTCAGGCACCCAGAAGTGGCGATGGTTGTCGGCCGTCAGCATCACGCCCACCGACTGCCCGAACGTGGGCGAGCCGTGGCGGATGTCCACTGCCACGTCGTAGACCTCGCCTTCGAGCACACTGACCAGCTTGCCTTGCGGATTCGGCCACTGGTAGTGCAGGCCGCGCAGCACACCGCGCGCGGAACGTGAGACGTTGGATTGCACGAAGCGGTGATCGACGCCGGCGTCGCGATACTTCGCCTCGTTGTAGCTCTCGTAGAAGAAGCCGCGGGCGTCGCCGAATACTTGGGGCTCCAGCAGCAAGACACCCGGCAGCTTGGTTTCAATCACTTTCATCGAGCAAGTCCTTCCTTGATCAATTGTTCCAAGTACTGGCCATAGCCTGTCTTGGCCAGCGGCGCGGCCAGCGCCAGCAACTGCTCGGCATTGATCCAGCCGTTGAGGTAGGCGATCTCCTCCGGACAGCACACCTTGAGGCCCTGCCGATTCTCGATCGTCTCGATGTAGTTGCCAGCCTCCATCAGTGACTCGTGCGTACCGGTGTCCAGCCACGCGAAGCCGCGGCCGAGTTGCTCCAGATGCAGCGAATTGTCGTCGAGGTAGCAGCGATTGAGATCAGTGATCTCGAGCTCGCCGCGCGGCGAAGGCTTCAGCGCGGCGGCGTAATCACACACGCGCGCATCGTAGAAATACAGGCCGGTGACCGCATAGTGCGACTTCGGCGCAGTCGGCTTCTCCTCCAAACCGACGACCTTGCCGGTGGCGTCGAACTCGGCCACGCCGTAGCGCTCCGGGTCCTTCACCCAATAGCCGAACACGGTGGCGCCATGCTCACGCGCAGCGGCGCGCTTGAGCCGCTCGGTGAAGCCGTGGCCGTAGAAGATATTGTCCCCAAGCACCAGGCAGCTCGGCTTGCCGTCGATGAAGTCCCGGCCGATGGTGAACGCCTGCGCCAGGCCGTCGGGCGAGGGCTGTACCGCATACTGGATGTCAATGCCCCACTGCGAGCCATCGCCGAGCAGGCGCCGGAACATGTCCTGCTCGTGCGGCGTGTTGATGATCAACACGTCGCGGATGCCGGCCAGCATCAATGTGGCCAGCGGGTAGTAGATCATCGGCTTGTCGTACACCGGCAGCAGCTGCTTGCTGATCGCGCGGGTGATCGGGTGCAGCCGGGTGCCGGAGCCGCCGGCGAGGATGATGCCTTTCTGCGTATTGCTCATGCGCCGAGTCGCTCCATGCGGTAGCTGCCGTCAAGTACGCGCTGTACCCATGGCTGATGCGAGAGATACCAGTCCACCGTTTGCGCGATACCGGTTTCGAACGTCTGCGACGGCTTCCAACCCAGCTCGCCCTGCAGCTTGCTTGAGTCGATCGCGTAGCGGCGGTCGTGGCCGGGGCGATCCTTGACGAAGGTAATCAGCGACTCGCGCGCACGGCCGTCGGCCAGCGGCCGGCGTGCGTCGAGCAGGGCGCAGATCGCCTTCACCACGGTGATGTTCTCGCGCTCGGCATTGCCGCCCACGTTGTAGGTTTCACCGACGCGACCGGCTTCCAGCACGCGCCGGATCGCGCTGCAATGGTCGCCCACGAACAGCCAGTCGCGGATGTTCATGCCGTCGCCGTAGACCGGCAGCGATTCGCCGGCCAGCGCCTTGGCGATCACCAGCGGGATCAACTTTTCCGGAAACTGGTATGGGCCGTAATTGTTCGAACAGTTGGTGGTCAGTACCGGCAGACCGTAGGTGTGGTGGAACGCACGCACCAAATGATCGGAAGCGGCCTTCGAGGCGGAGTAGGGCGAGTTCGGTGCGTACGGCGTGGTCTCGGTGAACTTGCCCTCGGCGCCCAGCGAACCGTACACCTCGTCGGTGGACACGTGCAGGAAGCGGAAGCCTTCGCGGGTGGTGCCTTCGAGGCTGCGCCAGTAGTCGCGCGCACATTCGAGCAGGCCCAGCGTGCCGACCACGTTGGTCTGCACGAACTCGGCTGGGCCGTCGATCGAGCGATCCACGTGCGATTCGGCGGCGAAGTTCACGATCGCGTCGGGGCGGTGCTCGGCCAGCAGTTTCGCCACTAGCGCGCGGTCGCCGATGTCGCCCTGCGTGAAAACGTGACGCGCATCACCATGCAGCGAGGCCAGCGTATCGGGGTTGCCGGCGTAAGTGAGCTTATCCAGGTTGACCAAGTGCAGGCCGTCGGCCACTGCCTGCAGCACGAAATTTGCACCGATGAAACCGGCGCCGCCGGTGACTAGGAGGGTTCTCATGATTGCGCATCCCTTCGGGTGACGAAATGCGCATTGTTGCACGGCGCCCCCACAAACCGGCACGTAGCGTAGCAGCGGACTGGCCACATAGCAGTCAACGTTAAGGCAAAGCATGGCGGCACAGGTACAATACGCGATCCCTCACGTGGCACCGGCCCTGGCCGGCGCTGCCCCGACTGTGATGCCCGCCATGCTCAAGAAGATGCCTGCCACCCCCCGCGGACTCGGAACGCGCGCGATCCACGCCGGTCAGTATCCCGACCCCAGCACCGGCGCCATCATGACGCCGATCTACGCCACCTCGACCTACGTGCAAGAGAGCCCGGGCAAGCACAAGGGCTACGAGTACTCGCGCACGCAGAATCCTACGCGGATAGCTTACGAACGCTGTGTGGCGGACCTGGAAGGCGGCGTGGCCGGCTTCGCGTTCGCCTCGGGCTTGGCGGCGGCGGCGACTGTGCTGGACCTGCTCGACTCCGGCAGCCACGTGATCGCGATGGATGACCTGTACGGCGGCACCTACCGCCTGTTCGAGCGGGTGCGCCGGCGTTCGGCCGGGCTGGATTTCAGCTTCGTCGACCTGAACGACACTGCCGCGCTGAAAGCGGCGCTGAAGCCGAACACGCGGATGATCTGGGCGGAGACGCCGACCAACCCGATGCTGAAGCTGGTCGACCTGGCCAAGGTCGCCGCGTTCGCGAAGAAGCACGGCCTGATCCTGGTGGTCGACAACACCTTCTGCTCGCCGATGGTGCAGCGGCCGCTGGAATACGGTGCGGACCTGGTGCTGCATTCGGCTACCAAGTACATCAACGGCCATTCCGACATGGTCGGCGGCATCGTGGTCGCCAACGATCAGGAACTGGCCGGACAGATGGCTTTCCTGCAGAACTCGGTCGGCGCGGTGGCCGGTCCGTTCGATGCCTTCCTCGCCATGCGCGGCCTGAAGACCCTGCACCTGCGCATGCGCCAGCACTGCGCCAGCGCGCTGGAACTGGCCAACTGGCTGCAGAAACACCCGGCCATCAAGCGGGTGATCTACCCCGGCCTGAAAAGCCACCCGCAGCACGCACTGGCCAAGCGCCAGATGCACGGCTTTGGCGGCATCGTCACTGTTGAAGTGAAGGGGGGGCTGAAAAAGGCTCGTCGCATGCTCGAACGCTGCGAACTGTTCGCCCTAGCAGAATCGCTCGGCGGCGTCGAAAGCCTGATCGAGCACCCAGCGATCATGACGCACGCTTCCGTCCCGTTGGCGAATCGCAAGAGACTGGGGATAAGCGACGGGCTGGTGCGGCTTTCGGTGGGAGTCGAGAATGTGGGTGATTTACGCGCTGAATTGTCCACTTCGTTGCGCTGATTTCTGACTACAAAGCTCGTTGAGTATTAAGAAGCGTTGTGCATGGCCGTCCGGGCTGTTCATCTCTACCAGAAAGGTTTCCCGTGTAATGTCACCCGTGAATTTTACCGATACAGTCCCCTCTGGGATTGCCGGCGTCGATCTTGAACTGGTGGCAACAGACGTTGGTGACTTGTGGTTTCCGTTGATCGATGAGGTCATGCGCGATCATGTGCGGTCTGCAGGCACCTGGGAACCGGAAATCGGACAGTTCCTGCGTGGTGCTTTTCCGCGGGAAGGTGGAGTCTTTATCGATATTGGCGCAAACGTCGGGTATTTTTCTGCGTTGGTGGCGGATGCATTTCCGTCGGCGAGTATCCACGCTTTCGAGCCGCATCCCATAGCTGCGAAGATTCTTCGATTGAACATGTGGAAGCATAATGAGCGAGTTCGCGTGTGGCCTTGTGCCCTGGGCGATCACCGGGGCACGGTTGCACTGAGTACCGCCAAAAATAACCTCGGGGACACCAGGATTACTGATCCCTCGGATCGACTGGTGGCGTCGCTGGTCGCTCCAGTGGCGACCTTGGATGAAATTCTTTGCAGTACGAGAGCAGATCTGATAAAAATTGATGTTCAAGGAGCTGAGTTGCTGGTCATGGCCGGCATGCGTTTGCTCGTCGATCGTTCTCCGGGCTTGAAAATTGTGCTTGAGTTTTCACCTGGGTTGATGGAGGTGAGTCACATCAATCCAGTCGCTGCGCTTGCTGCATTTCGGGAACAGGGGTTTGACATAGGCTTGATCCATCCTGGCGGGTTGATTTTGGCTGAAGACAGAGAAATTCTCGGATTTTGCCAATCGGCGGGCCCAATGGGGCAAGCCAACATTGTTCTGCATTCGCGGAGTTAACGGTAAGTTTTTTCAGGAAGATGGATTCATAATGCAAAAGGCGTTAATAATTACTGGGGGCGCTGGCTTTATCGGAAGCGCATTGGCATCTCGACTCGGTGGAAGCGGTTTGCGCCTCGTTGCCATTGATAACTTGCATCCGCAGATTCACCCAAGTCAGCAGCGTCCGGAAGCCCTTCCTGAGCAAGTCGTGCTTCACCAAGGCGACGTTACGGATGCCCAGACATGGGATGATGTCCTAACCCACTGGTATCCAGAGGCGATTGTCCATTTGGCTGCAGAAACGGGGACAGGTCAGTCTTTGACCGAAGCCACCCGACATGCCCATGTCAATGTGGTCGGTACGACGACGATGCTTGATGCGTTGTCGCGCCATGACATGCGCCCATCCCATATGCTGCTGGCGTCCAGTCGCGCGGTCTATGGGGAAGGCGCTTGGCGTGATGTGGACGGTACCGTTTTCTATCCTCCGCCCCGGTCACATGACGTGCTTGCCAACAAGCAATGGGACCCGTCTTCTCCTTCGGGCGGAAGCAAGCCCTCGCCATGTCTCCATTCGGCCGCAACCGTATCGCCGAACCCAACCAGTGTTTACGGCGCCACCAAGCTTGCCCAAGAGCACATTCTCACAGCGTGGTGTGGCGCGATGCGCGTACCGCTTTCCGTTTTTCGGCTGCAGAATGTGTATGGTCCGGGGCAATCGCCATTCAATGCGTATACCGGAATCATCACGTTATTTCACCGCTTGGCACGCCAAGGCAAGCAGTTGGAAGTATACGAAGATGGTCAGATCGGACGAGACTTTGTGTATATAGATGATGTCGTGTCCGCCTTGGCTGCTGGGTTGCGTCAGGTTCCCGCTGATCGACGCACGCTTGATGTTGGCGCCGGGGTGGCAACGACGATATATGAGGCGGCGTGCACCGTGGCGGCACTTCATGGCGCGCCGGCGCCTTTGGTTTGTGAGAAATTTCGTGACGGTGATGTCCGCTGGGCCGTTGCCGACGCGACAGGACTCGCTGGCGCTTTGGGCGTAAAGGCGCAGATTCCTTTTCAGGAGGGCGTGCGTCTTGTAGGCGAATGGTTGATCGAAAGGGGATACGCATGACGGATCGTGCTGCGGAAAGTGCTGGTGGGGGCGTGGGTGTCGTTGCCATCGTTAATGAGTCACCGCGCGAGTGGGTCGACTCACTGAGGACGCTTGACGAGCTAGCAGCCACGGAGGTGGCTGAGTTGCGCGTGTGCGCGCTCGATGTCGCCGGCATGAAAAAAGTGTTGGAAGGTTCCTCGACGGCCATCGCCAGTGAGTGGAACCTTTCTGATGCCGTTGCCAAGTTTCTCGCGGAGCGTCCCGATCTCGAAGCGCTCCTGATAGTCACGGCGCCTATTTCGGCACCGAAAGCGATGTTGGAGCGAGCGCTTGCCTGGATTCGATCTGATCCGCGTGTGGCTACCGTATCCTTCCTGTCCAATTCGGCAGGCTGCTACAGCTTTCCCTATCGAAACACGCCGACGCCGTATTCGATGGCAGGACACGACGAGACCAGCGTCACGGAGCTTTTGCGGACATCTGCGCCAGACGACGGTCCGGTTCCGGTCTGCATGCCTGCCGGAGCGGCGGTTTTAATCAATCGTGCAGTGCTGGCAACCGTTGGTGGATTCGATCCATCACGCAATCCGAGTCCGCGCGAGGCAATAGCGGAACTGGCCCTGCGGGCTTCGCGTCGAGGCTTTCAGCATCGGCTCGACACCGGAACCTATGTGACTGCGCAGTGGTTTGAAGGGTTCCCGGCGGTAGAGGCCAGCGAAGATCAGACGGCGAGACACCGGCTTCATCAGGCGGATTCGTCATTCCCGGCGTTGTACGACTATCAGCGACATGCCGGAGCTACCCCGGCCGCATTGGCCATGGACGTGGCTCGCAGCAAGGTTCTCGGTTTGCGCCTGTTGATCGATGGCTCCTGTCTGGGGCCGATGGAGATGGGGACGCAGGTACAAACCGTTGAGCTTATTCGTGCCTTGCTTCGTCGATCCGAGGTTGCATCCCTCAGTCTTGCAGTGCCGTTTGCGCGGTTGCCGGACTACGCGTCTGATCTGTTGGCGGATGGCAAAGTGCGGCTCTATGACTGCCACGAGCTTCAGTTTTCGGGGGCGGGGGAAGTCGATATCCTGCATCGTCCATTCCAGCCAGATCGTCCGATTCCCTGGGATCGCTGGCAGGGGATCGCGAAACGCGTCGTCGTCACCCTGCAGGATCTGATCGCCTATCGCATTGGTAGCTACCATTCCGGTGGCGAAGCTTGGCTGTCCTACCGTCGAAATATCACCGAGGCCTGCGCAAAGGCCGATGCGGTAGTTGCTATTTCCAAAGACACCAGTGCGTCAATCGCGGAGGAACGGTTCAATATCGCGCCAGATCAGATCTATGTGGTGAAGAACGGAAGTGATCATTTGGATGGAAATACCGAGGAAGAAACGCCGCTGCCGCTCGTGGAACGTGGCATGGTGGCATCCAACTTTGTTCTTGTCCTCGGCGCGACGTATGCCCACAAGAACCGTGATGTTGCCATTCGAGTTTGGCAGGAGCTTCGCCGGCGTGGACATCAAATAGCCTTGATCATGGCTGGTGCGGTCGTTCCGAAGGGCTCGTCACGAGCTGAAGAGACGATCGCTAGGCGTGACGGCGACGATCTGTTGTTGACGATGCCCGACGTCAGTAGTGGTGTGCGCACTTGGCTTCTGCGGCACGCTTCCGTCGTGCTGTATCCCACCTCGGCAGAGGGATTTGGCCTCGTTCCATTCGAGGCGGCCACCTTGGGAACGCCAACGGCCCATGTCAGCTTTGGTCCCCTGCGTGAGCTGATCGACGACCCGGAGCTGCCTAGAGACTGGTCGGTCGAAGGTCTGGCGGATTTTGCCGAGCGGCTGCTCACGGATACCGCCGCGGCGGAAAGGAACGTGAACGGTATTCTGCGCAACGGGTCGGCACTTACTTGGGATCAAACCGCAGAGAGCCTTGTTGCGACGTACTACAATGTGCTGGCCCGGGCTGCACGCCGATAATCAGGTTGCCCCTATGAATGATAAAACCGACATGAATACGACGAATCTTGATGGTATTTCTCTGGAACAAGCGCTCGTGGACTTCGAGGTGGCCAATGCGCGAGTCATGGACTTGACCTCGCGTCTGACTTCGTTGAGCCGTGAATTGATACAAGTGCGCACTGAGCTGGCTACCGTCAAGCTGCGCGGGGCCGCGCCTGCGGGATCCCCTGCCCAACGATCCATTGAAATTGGCGACATGGGGGAGTTGGCGCGCCTGCGTGACACCCTGAGTCAAGTGCGCGCCTCGCGCCTAATACGGGTTATGTGCATGTTCAGCGGAAAGCTCCGCAAGGTTCTTGCCTGATGACTCTGCCAACGATCTTGCACTGCATTACCGTGTACAACGGCAGGGACTTTGTCTTACCTGCGATTGAGAGCGCGCTTCGGATTGACCAATCGGACGCGAAGATCGATGTGCTCGTGCTCGACGATGCTAGTCCCGCGCCTGGCTGGAGCGAGGAACTGGCGGCGTTTTGCAAGGAACGCAACGTCATGTACTACCGGACGCCGCGTAACCTCGGCATTCCCCGTAACGTCAGCCTTGGTCTGCTGACAGCGGTGAAGCGCGGATACGATTACGTCGTGATCAGCAACTCCGATGTTCTGTACCCGGCAGGCTTGATTTCTGCAATGTTGCCAGTAGTCAATCAGCCAAAAGTCGGGTCGGTAACGGCTTGGTCGAACAACGTGTCCATATACTCGTTGCCGAATCTCGACCCCAATGAGAACCTGCACTCTCAGGACGTCGTCGATTGGTTGCATACCACGGTAAACGGCTACTTTGGCGACGCGGCGATGGACATACCTGCGGGCATTTCCTTCTGCATCCTTATTCCGACCAGTGTGGTTGAAGACGTCGGAATCATGGACCCGTGCTTCGGCCGTGGTTATTGCGAAGAGACCGATTGGAGCCTACGCAGCCTTAATGCCGGGTACCGTGTCTGTCTGGCTCCCGGCGCATTCGTGTTTCACCATGGTCGAGGATCGAACCTGGATGCGGGACTGGTGTCACTCAACGCGACGACGGTGCCGGAGAACGAGGCAATCATCGACCTGCGCTATCCGCAGTTTCGGTCCCAGGTCGATGCATTCATTCATTCCGGCATCCTTGCACGGGCGCATGCGGATGCGTTGGGGCATATCGTGCGAAGTGCGGCGCGACAGTTCGGTTACTCACTCGAAGTCGGCTGGATTTCCAGGGCGGATCACAGGGAAAACGACGTGCGCGTGTGTCTGTCGCCTGATGGATTCAGTAGCAGTGCGCAGGTGGCGTTTCGTGGGTTCTGTTTGAACATCCCGTTCGATCCACAAGACGCTGGCGGAAGTATCCGCACCTATTTCGAGTGCGAGCCGAACAGCATCAACGTGTTTGATCGTGGGAAGGGAGTTGCTCAACTTGCGGAGGCCTTCCCGGGGCAGGTTGCCCGGGCGCATCGGAACTATCCATCGAGAATCTGAGGAACTGGATCAAGGTTTTGCTCTGATTGTGCTCG
Source organism: uncultured Rhodanobacter sp. (assembly GCA_937906285.1). Taxonomy (GTDB): domain Bacteria; phylum Pseudomonadota; class Gammaproteobacteria; order Xanthomonadales; family Rhodanobacteraceae; genus Rhodanobacter. The sequence continues at coordinate 14,702 of CALCWL010000167.1, forward strand.
AGGACGCCTGGGTCTTAACGGCGATGACCTTGGTCTCTGCCTCCGCAAGAACGCCATCTTGAGATAATGCATGGAATCGACGCCAACACTGCATCAAGGTAACAATTTCGACTTTGTAAGGTTGGCTGCTGCTTTGGCAGTGTTGGTCAGTCATCAGTTTGCGCTGCATGCCCTACCCGAGCCGCTCATGTTCCATTACCAGACGTTGGGTGGTTATGCGGTAATGGTGTTTTTCGCGATCAGCGGATACCTCATTGCGAGCAGCTGGTCACATGACCCCAACCTATGGCGCTTCTCTGCCAGGCGTTTGCTTCGAATCTGGCCGGGCCTCATTTGTACGGTGCTTTTGTGTGGGCTGGTGCTGGGGCCGCTGGTTACTGATTTGTCGGTTGGCTCCTACTTTTCAGACCCCACTACATACCGGTTCTTTGGGACGCTATTTTTCCATGTCAGCCCGTTCTTGCCCGGGGTCTTTCCTCATAGCCCTCTGGCATACATACCCAACGGTGTCCTTTGGACCATTCCGATCGAGTTACGCTGTTACGGTTACCTCGCCATTTTCGGCATGATTGGCGTGCTGCGTTACCGGTGGGTCACGCTTGCGCTTTTGGTCAGTCTCTCCTTCTGGTACTACGGAATTCATGATGCAGAGGCCGTTTTTGCGCGTACGCATCAGCACCTTTTCGAAGTTGAGTATGCGACGTTCTTTTTCTCCGGTAGTTGCCTCTACTTGTTCCGTGAGTTCTGGCAGGAGCGCAAGCGTAAGCTGATTGGTGTGGCTGTCGCAGTCGTTCTGTGCTGCGTCGCCATGGGCACAGGGCATCAGTTGATCGCCGCGTTTCTGTTGACGCCCTACGTAGTGGTCGCTTTCGGCAGCTCGTCTTTGCCAGTGTTTCATCGGTTCGGCCGGTTTGGAGATATGTCGTATGGCGTCTACATCTATGCATTTCCCGTGCAGCAAACGATCATATGGCTCACACCGAGCCTGAACATCTATCAGCACTTTGCAATCGCGATCCCGTTGACGCTTTTGCTGGCTTGGCTGTCCTGGCATTTCATAGAGAAGAAAGCGCTGGAGTTCAAACCCAAACGTCGAAAACGTGTGTAAGTGTCAGAAAAAGAGTGACGTGGACCTGCCTGCTCTGGCGTTCCAATTGCGCATTGATAACGCGTCTGGTTGAACATTAATGTTCCAGCAGAATCATGGAATGAGTTTCTGGCTTCGGCATTTCAGTGCGGCTGAGTGCATTCGGCGCCGGACAGTGGTGGCTTCAGGGTAAGTTGATCGTGGTCGTTTGGATGATACTGGTCACTTTGATTCGCCGATAGCGCAGAAATGGGGAGAGCTATGAAAGGAGATCAATCGACCCAGTTAAATGGTTTGTCTTACGCAAAGGCGTTGGGCTGTGTGTTCGTGATAATGGAACATTCTGCTTCCCATTACTTTGATGCGGTTGGCAGCGACTGGGATTTCATCAATATTATTGAATCGCTGACTCGCGTGGCAGTTCCTCTCTTCATTATGGCCACAGGCGCCATTTTTTTGGCGAGAGAAGATTCGGCGAGCTATTTTTATGGCAAAAGGATGATTCGCATTTGCCTGCCTTTGGTGTTCTGGTCGTTGATGTATCTTGCATGGGGTGAATACAATGGTCGGGAGGCTTGAAATTGGGCGCATGCCATTCTCGCCGGCCCGGTTGTCTACCATTTGTGGTATCTCTACGGAATAATCGGTCTTTCATTGGTCACTCCGATCCTCTCGTCATGGTTTAGACAGGCGAAAGAGCGCGAACGGTGGGCCACCGTAGTTGTCTGGGTGGTGCTGACAACGATCTTGCCCACATTTTCGGCCTTTGTAGCGCCCCTTTACGGCGCCCCGTTCCCGGCCACGGGGTACACCATTCTTGACTTGGGCGGTTACATGATATTTGGCGCTACTATTTCCGCTCACACAGGTGGCGGGAAGCTTTGTGCAAGAACTGGGTGGTTGCTGTACGTGTTTGGTACGTTGGCGACATTCGTTCTTACAAAGGTCTACTCATCACACTTGCATGCGCACTCGCAAGTGTTCTACTACTATAACTCTGCGTTTGTAATTCTGGCTGCTGGTGGCTTGTTTGCAGCGTTGTCGAGTCTGCGCAAGATAAGCCGATGGGTGACTGCTCTTTCGGCTAGTTCCCTCGGGGTCTATGCTGTGCACCCGATGATTATGGAGGCGGTTAGCCATGTTGATCTTTTCAGCGTGATCTATATGATCCCGAAGGTTAACGTGCTCTTTTATTCGATTTTGACTCTTGCATTGAGCTTCCTAATCACCGCGCTTATCAGAAAGAGCATTCCATTGGCACGGCACATCATGTAAGGCGAATAGCACTACTCGCTCTCGATCACGAGCCGAACTGCTAAACTGGGCGCGCCGGCAATGCCATGAACTACGTGATTGTTGACCACGTTGATCACCATCACATCGTGCAGCCATTGGTGTTGGATGTGATCCAGGCCGGGGCCCTCCGCAAAGGCCACATCGAGCGTGTACTCTCCGCGAACAAGGTTCGGCATATGCATCGTAAACTCAGCTTCCATGTTTACGTTAGCCGCGGCCATGATGGATTCGTCGCGTAGATAACTGTCCGTGCTTTCGGTCAATACATATTGGCCCTTGCGATCCTTGATCATGAATCCGATAGCTGGATAGATCATTGCCTTCCGCGTGTTCGCGCGAACTACCAAGGTAACTTGGTCCGCCGAAGTGAATTCGCTTAACCGCGCGCCGTCAGGTCCACGGAACCATGCGTCGGTAATCAGTCCGCCGTGTACGCCGAAACCTTCCGAGTCAGCGCGAAACGGCGAGATAAGGAAGCGCGCAGCGGGCACGTGTTTGGCCTGGAAAACTTGGCGACCGTCGTTGGCGCCACCTGTCTCAGAAGTGTTGCTCGGAGGCGGTTCGTCAGATAACGGCGCGCTGCCGATGACAGAGGTCACATTTCGCTCGGCGTACATTTCCCGCAGGTAAATGGCCGAAATCGCCTTTGCGCTGCCTACGTCGCACTGATAGCGGCCGTCAAGGTCGCGACGAAGCAGGATGGCAGAGGCACACAGTGCGTTGACGGTGCCCATATCGTGGCTGACAAAAAGAAGGGTGCCTCCACGTCGCTGGAAGTCGTTGAGAAATCGCATGCATTTCTGTTGGAAATAGGCGTCCCCGACACTTAGTGCCTCGTCCACAACGAGGATATCCGCGTCGACGTGGGCGATCACCGCGAAGGCGAGGCGCACAAACATGCCGCTGGAGTAGGTCTTGACGGGCTGTTCGATGAATTCACCGATATCGGCAAACGCGGCGATTGCCTCAAATCGCGAAGACACCTCGGCGGCGGTCAAGCCGTAGAGCGCCGCCGCGACGTTCACGTTCTCCCTGCCCGTGAATTCGGGATTGAAGCCTGCGCCCAGTTCGAGCAAAGCCGCGATCTTGCCGTTGACAGTTACGTTGCCGGTAGTCGGGCTGAGTGTGCCGCAGACCATCTGCAGGAGAGTGGACTTTCCGGCCCCGTTACGTCCGATGATCCCTACCGTTTGACCGCGACGTATCTCGAAGGAAACATCTTCAACCGCCCAGAACTCGCGACCGTAGCTTTTTTGACCGCGTTGCAACATGCGAAGAAGGCGGTGTATGGGCTTGTCAAAGACGTGGTAGCGCTTGCCGAGGTGCTCTGCGCGGATGGCAATATCAGAGGACATCGGCGAACCCCTTGCGAACCTTCTGGAAAAAAGTGAAGCCTAGGAAGAGCGTTGCCAGCGAGACGGCGAGGCTGATTGAAAAGGGAACGACTTCGATGCCGCGCCCCCAGATCAGCACGTTGCGAACTTGTTCCACGATGGATGCCAACGGGTTCAGGGCAAGCAATGGTCGGTATCTTTCCGGTATGGCCTCAACCGGAAAGAAGATGGGCGTCAGGAACATGAAAGCGGTCGTGATGACGGCGGTTATCTGGGGCAGGTCCCGCATGTAAACACCCAGGGCCGCGAGGAGCCATGAAAGTCCGGCCAGCAGAAAGAATAGAGGTAACAGTGCGAATGGGATGAGTAAGGCGGTCCAGTGAGGAGTGCCAATCGCAATGCAGTAGAAAACGATCCAGACCGCAATGTTGATAACGAGACTGAATGACGCGGAAATGATGCTGACGACCGGTAAAATTTCCAGCGGGAAAATGACGCGCTTGACGTAATTCGAATTCGCGAGAATGAGTTCGGGGGACCGGTTGAAAACTTCGGCAAACATATTGAACACCAACAGTCCCGAAAAGAGTACCAGGGCAAATTCGGCCTTTGAGCCGGTGCCCCCGGGCCAGCGCCCCTTGAGTACCTCGCTGAACACGAACGTGTACACCGCCAGCATGAGTACCGGTTGAAGGACCGACCACGTAAAGCCGAGAAACGATCCGCGATAACGCGCGGCGATGTCACGTGCGGCCAGTGTCATGATCATCCGACGGTGCTTCGCGACGATACCGATAAGGTGCAGTGGTCTGGTTGGGAAAGATTGCATGGTGGCGGCTACGTGTGATCCAGCGATTGGCGACTTGGTGACGAAGGCCCTTCTATAGGGCATTCGTTGAATGCCCCAGTGTTTTGAACGACCGGCGCTTCTTCGCCGGATGACGGGTACGCACGGTTGTCAGTTCAGGGTTGGGTCTGCTGGCTGTGGGCGAAGTCCGAAAGCCGGGGAGGCATGAGGTAGGTCTTCCGACTACAAACGGAGAAACGTGGCCACGCTAAGGTAAAAGTTCGCCCGATCAGGGCATGGCACATCTTCGCTACCGACGCGGGTTTGCAGGTATTCTCGCTGCAGTCTTCGTCTTCAGTCATGTTGCCTCACGTAGCCACTTCACCCCGTGCCAATCAAAAGTCGCCCTGCATGATGTCCAGATTGGCGTCGAACGCCAGCTACGCATTGGCGTTCGCGTTGAGCGTTGCCAGCGATGGCGGGTGGAGTCGAAGTACCATGTTGGGATGCTCTTCGACCCCAGTGCTACGCATCTGCGCTCGGCACAAGCGGGGAATCTGTGCTGGGGTAATCCGCCAATCGGGTCCCATGATGGGGAGGCAGGCCGTAATTTAGCGTGCGGTAGAGGCAGCCACGCGCTTCAAATGGTATGCGGAATCATTGGTATAGGGTTTCCCCGCATCACCCAACTGCCTGATTTCATCCTTGCTGAGTACCTCGAACAAGCGATGACTCCAGCCTGCCTCGCTGGGAACCAGCACGAAGTGATGGTCGTCCTGAACCTGCCATCGGCCGTGGCTGGAAAGAAGGTTGTTGGTTGGGCGGCCAACGAAGGTCTCGTCGAGCTGGTATTCGCCATTGGCATCCAGTTGTAGTTTTGTCTGAATGCCTTGGCAGTCACCACATGCAATGGTGCCGACGAATTCACCGGCAAATGCTTGGGTGGACAAAGTGTGGCTTGCCGGTGCCCCGCTATCGGATGCTTCGGTCGCAGTCGGAGTTTGGTTGCTTGGAGCGGAACAGGCAGTCACGCCGAACGCGAGAACAGCGGCTAATACAATTGCGCTGGGTTTCATCGGTATGTTTCCTGGTTGCTTAGGGAGTGTGAAGCTATTGGCTGGGGCTAATTCGTGGATGTCTGGCTGGCCAGCAGCGATGTGATCTCGGTGACCCTGCTGTCGACTATTTCGGGGCTTCTGCGTGATTCGACGTTCAGTCGTAGTAGTGGTTCAGTATTTGAGCTTCGCAAGTTGAAGCGCCAGTCGCCGAAGTCTGCGCTGGTGCCGTCCGAGTAATCAAGCACGGGGTTGAGTTTGCTGTAGTGATCCATGACTCGCTCGATGGCGTCATGAGCGTCGGCGACTTTGAAGTTGATTTCCCCGCTGCAGGGAAAGGCTTGCATTCGATCCTCGACCATCTCCGCCAAACTCGATCCCGTGGTTGAAATAAGGTTTGTGATCAACAGCCATGGAATCATGCCTGAGTCGCAATATGAAAAATCACAGAAGTAGTGATGAGCACTCATTTCGCCGCCGTAGATGGCGTCCTCTGCGCGCATTCGCTCCTTGATGAAGGCATGGCCAGTCTTGCTCTGCACGGGCACGCCTCCAGCTTGCTTGACCATCTCAATGGTGTTCCAAGTCAGTCGTGGATCGTGGATTATCTTGCCCCCCGGGCGCTTGGCCAGGAGGGCCTTCGCCAGCAGTCCGACTAGATAGTAACCCTCGATAAAGCGGCCGTTTGCATCGAAGAAAAAACATCGATCGAAATCACCGTCCCACGCAATGCCCAGGTGCGCGTTGTGTGCGCGCACGGTTTCTGCAGTGACGCTGCGGTTCTCCGGCAGGAGCGGGTTGGGGATGCCGTTAGGAAAGCGTCCATCGGGTTCATGCTGGATGCGGATGAATTCGAAGGGCAAATATGGCGAAAGTTCGTCAATGACCGCGCCGGCTCCGCCGTTGCCCGCATTGGTCACGATCCTGAGTGGCTTGATGTTGTCACGATCGACATAGCTGAGCAGGTGCTGGATGTAGGCAGCTTTTGAGTAAGCTTGTGTGGACCCACCGGCTGATGGCGCCTGCGTGTACGAGCCGCTAACCACGCTGTCACGGATCGTGGACAGCCCAGTGTCACCGCTGATCGGGCGCGATCCTTCACGAACAAGCTTGAGGCCGTTGTAGTCCATTGGATTATGACTTGCGGTCACCATGATGCCGCCTGCGGCCTGCAGATGGCTGGTCTGGAAGTAAACCTCCTCTGTACCACAGCGTCCGATGTCGATGACATCGCGCCCGGCCGCATTGATGCCGGTCGCTAGCGCCATTTGCAGCGCGGGGCTGCTCAGGCGAACATCGTGGCCAAGTACCACCGGTCCTGGCCGAAGTAACTGAGCGGTAGCGTTGCCGATGCGGCGGGCCAAATCTTCGTCCAGCTCGTCGGGAACCCGGCCACGAATATCATAAGCTTTGAAGCAATTGAGGTTCATTGCGCTTCCGTGGCAGCTTGTCAGAGCGATAGCTCAAGCTCGGGAATCAACTTGAACAAATCCCCCACCAGTCCGAAATCCGCCACCTCGAAGATCGGCGCCTCACCGTCCTTGTTGATCGCCACGATGGTGCCGGCGTCCTTGATGCCGGTGAGGTGCTGGATGGCGCCGGAGATGCCGATGGCCATGTACAGCTCGGGGGCGATGATCTTGCCGGTCTGGCCGACCTGCATTTCGTTGGGGCAGTAGCCGGCATCGACGGCGGCGCGCGAGGCGCCCACGGCGGCGCCGATCCGGTCGGCGAACTTGTAGATGATGTCGAAGTTTTCCTTCGAGCCCACGCCGCGGCCACCGGAGACCACCTTGCGGGCGCTCTGCAGGTCGGGGCGGTCGCTCTTGCCCTGCTGCAGTTCCACGAAGCGGGTGTGGGTGGGCAGCGCGGCATCGACGGTGATGGCCTCGACCGGCACGCTGTTGCTGCCGCTGGCGGCGGCGGACCACGACGCGGTGCGGATGGTGGCGACCACGGTGTGCGCCGGGTCGGCTTCGACCGTGATGATCGCGTTGCCCGCGTAGATCGGACGCTTGAAGGTGTGCGCGGCCTCCACGCTCATCACGTCGCTGACCTGGGCCACGCCGAGCAGGGCGGCCACGCGCGGGGCGAGGTCCTTGCCGAAGGTGGTGGACGGCACGAACACATGGCTGTAACCGGCGGCGGCCTTCGCGATCTGCGGCGCGAGCACGGCGGCCAGTGGGTGCGCGTTCTCGGGCCGGGCGATGGTCAGCACGCGGCTGACGCCCTCGATCTTCGCCGCCTCGGCGGCGATCGCCCCGGCGTTTTCGGCGAGCACCAACACGTCGATCGCCTCGCCCTTCACGGCGACAGCGGCGCTTACCGCGCGCGCGGTGGAGGAGTTCAGTTTGCCGCCCAGATGTTCGGCGATGACCAGGATCTTGCTCATGTGTGTCTCCGAAGCTCTTTTGTAGGAGCCCGCTTGCGGGCGATGCTTCTGCTCTGCGTCTCGAAAGAAGGGGCATCGCCCGCAAGCGGGCTCCTACCGTTCTTGTAGGGCGGGCAATGCCCGCCGGATTTTCGTCTTTACGGCGCGATGGCGGGCGGTGCCCGCTCTACGCGTCACAGCAGTCCTTTCTGCTTCAGCGCGGCGATCAGTTCGGCCGCGTCTTTCACCATCACGCCCTTGCTGCGCTTGGCCGGCGCGGCGTAGTGCGTGGTCTTCAGGTGATCGTTCGCCTCGACGCCGAGCGAGCCGAACTCGATCACGTCGATCGGCTTGGACTTGGCCTTCATGATGTCGGGCAGCTTGATGAAACGCGGTTCGTTGAGGCGCAGGTCGGTGGTGATCACGGCCGGGAGTTCCGCCTCGATCACTTCCAGGCCGGCGTCGACTTCGCGTGTCACCGTGGCCTTGCCGTTGGCAATCTCGACCTTGCTGGCGAACGTGGCCTGCGGGCGGTCCCACAGCGCGGCGAGCATCTGGCCGGTCTGGTTGGCGTCGTCGTCGATCGCCTGCTTGCCCAGGATCACCAGCCCCGGCTGCTCCTTCTCGATCAGCTTGAGGAACACGCGCGCGGCGGTGAGCGGCTGCACGGCGTCTGCCGTGCTCACGTGGATGGCGCGATTGGCGCCCATGGCCAGGCCGTTGCGCAGGTGGGCGGTGAGGTCGGCGGGGCCGATGCCGACCACGATCACTTCCTCGGCCACGCCCTTCTCGCGCAGGCGCAGGGCCTCCTCCAGCGCAATGTCGTCGAACGGATTGGCGGAAAGCTTGACGCCGTCGGTGACCACGCCGCTGCCGTCGGGTTTGACCTGGATGCGCACGTTGTAATCCACGACGCGCTTGTAGCCGACCAGAATTTTCATCTGCTGTTCCTTTTGAATGGCAGGGCGCCGGGATGCCGGGCGCGATGGTTCAGTCCGACATTCTAACCTGTCCGGGTTATCCATGCGGTGGCGTACGGAACGTGGTGCCTTGTCCCGTGAACCACGCCGCCGCCCGTGGAACCGGGCGGAGGCCCACGAAAGATCGCGGCGCATCGACACTATAGAATGCATGTACCCCCGGGCTGTGGGCCTGCCGGCAATGAAGATGCTCGCAACGCGGCATCGCTTTCGCTGTCCGCATTGGCTTTCCGCGCCAACGAGCGACCATGACGCGACTGCGACTCTCCATCGTGCTTTGCACTTACAACGGCGCTGCTTACCTGCAGACGCAGCTGGGCAGCCTGTTGGCGCAGACGCGCCTGCCCGACGAGATCGTGATCGGCGACGATGGTTCCACCGATGCCAGCATGGACATGCTGCAGGCGTTCGCGACGCGGGCGAGGGATGCCGGTATCGCGGTGCAGCTGGTGCGCCATCGGGAAAACATCGGCTACGTCGACAACTTCTCCGCGGGTCTGCGTGCGGCGCAGGGCGATGTGCTGTTCCTGTGCGACCAGGACGACATGTGGCGAGCCGACAAGCTGGCGTTGATGGCCGACCGGTTCGAGCAAGATCCGTCCTTGCTGTTGCTGCATGGCGATGCGCGGCTGGTGGATGCCGAGGGCCATCCGCTGGGTTGTTCGCTGTTCGAGGCGTTGCAGATGACGGCGCAGGAACGGGACGCCATCCACGACGGGCACGCGTTCGACGTGGTCCTGCGCCGCAGTTTCGTGACCGGCGCGACGGCGGCGCTGCGACGCGAGCTGGTGGCGACGGCGTTGCCGGTGGCTCCCGGCTGGATCCATGACGAGTGGTTGGCGGCGGTGGCGGCCGCCATGGGCCGGGTCGATTCCATGGATCTGCCCTTGACCGATTACCGCCAGCACGGCGCCAACCAGATCGGCATGCGCAGGCGCACTTTGGCGATGAAGTGGCGGGATCTGCTGTTGCCGCGCGGGCGCTTGCTGGCCGATGAGGCGGAGCGCCTGCGGCGGTTGGAGGATTTCTTCGCGCAGGCTGGGTTTCATGGCAGTCGCGACCGCGCCGCGCAGGTGCGGGACAAGCGAACCCACTTCGAACGGCGGGTGGCGATTGGCCGCTTGCCGCGCTGGCGTCGGTGGGGGTCCGTGTTGCGCGAGGCGCGTGGCGGTTTCTATCGCCGTTACGGCACCGGCATCCGATCGGTGCTGAGGGACCTGCTGCGCCATGACTGATGCGACCGTCAGCGACGTGTGCGCGGTGGTGGTCAGCTACCGCCCCGAACCGGGCGCCATGGCGCAACTGGTGAACGCTGTCGCGCCGCAGGTCGGTGCCGTGGTGCTGGTCGACAACGCCAGTGATGGGGACTGGAACCAGGTGCTGGGCCGGCGCTTGTCTGCGCAAGGCGGCGCGATGCTGAGCCAGTCGCGCAACCTCGGCCTCGCCGCGGCGCAGAACGTGGGGATCGAGTGGGCGCGGGAGCACGGTTATCGCCACGTCTTGCTGCTGGATCAGGACAGCGAGCCGGCCGAAGGGATGGTCGCCGCCTTGCTGCGCGCGTTGCAGGAGCTGTCGCTGGCCGGGCCGGTGGCGGCGGTGGGGCCGTGCTTCCACGACCTGCGCGAGCGTCGCGCCGCGCCGTTCGTGCGCATCGGTTTTCCGTTCAATCGCAAGCTGTGGTGCGATGGCTCGGCGCCGACCATCGCCTGCGATTTCCTGATCAGCTCGGGCATGCTGATTCCGATGGCCGTGTTCGACCGGATCGGCGCGATGGATGCGGGCTTGTTCATCGACAACGTCGACCTGGAATGGAGCTTCCGTGCGCGGGCGCAGGGCTATTCGCTGCACGGCGTGTGCGCAACGACCATGCACCATCGCCTCGGCGATACCCGGCGTACGCTGCCGTTCGCACTGGGCCAGGTGGTGGTGCACGGTCCGGTTCGGCTCTATTACATGATGCGCAATCGCGTGCGCCTGTATCAGATGGCGCACACGCCGCGCGCGTGGGTCGCGCAGGACGTGCCGCGGGTGCTGGTCAAGCTGTTTCTCTTCGGCGTGCTGATCGGGCCGCGCCGGCGCAATCTGCGTTGCATGCTGCGCGGTTTGGCGGACGGCTTGCGTGGACGCCAAGGGGAAGCACCGGTCGATCTTCCTGGTTGACCGTGTCCGTTATCGACTCTCGATCGAGAGTCGAAGCCAAAGCCGGCGGGCGTTGCCCGCCGGCATCTCCTGATGCCACCTGGTCCCGTGCCTACAGGTTCTGGTAATTCGGCCCCGAGCCGCCCTCGGGCGTGACCCAGGTGATGATCTCGTACGGGTCCTTGATGTCGCAGGTCTTGCAGT
>CALCWL010000168.1 GCA_937906285.1 uncultured Rhodanobacter sp.
GCTCGCAGATCTGCTCGAACAAGGCCGAACCGCGCTCGTCGTAAAACAGCCACGATGGCAACCGTTTGGGCTTCAGCGCCAGCCCGTGCCGGACGACTTCGAGCAATTCGCCGGCGGGCGGGCGGCGTTCGTCGTCGCGAAGGCCGCAGGCTTGCACACTGTTCATCGATCCTGTCCCAGTCGCAGCCCGGCAAACTGCCAGCGGGCGTGGGGTGGAAAAAAGTTGCGGTAAGTGGCGCGCAGATGATCGCGCGGGGTGACACAGGAGCCGCCGCGCAACACCCATTGGCCGCACATGAACTTTCCGTTGTATTCGCCCAGCGAACCGGCCAGCGGTCGATAACCGGGGTAACCGACGTACGGCGAAGCCGTCCATTCCCATGCGTCGCCGTACAACTGCAGCATCCCGGTCCCGGCCTGCGCCGGCAGCGGATGGAACCGTTCGCCTTGCTGCAGGTTGCCCTCGATCGGCACGCCTTGCGCGGCCGACTCCCATTCCGCCTCGGTGGGCAGGCGGGCGCCGGCCCAACGCGCAAACGCATCGGCCTCGTAGTAACTCAAATGGCAAACGGGCTCGGCGGGATCGAGCGCACGCACGCCGGACAGGGTGAACTCGCTGACCAGGTCGTCCTGCCAGTAGAGCGGGTGTCGCCAGTTTTCGCGCTGCACGGTGGCCCAGCCGTCGGACAGCCACAGGCCGGGCTCGCGATACCCGCCCTCGCGCACGAACGCCAGGTATTCGGCATTGGTCACCAGCCGGTTGGCCAGCGCGTGCGGTTGCAGCAGCGCGCGGTGGCGCGGGGTTTCGTTGTCGAAGGCGAAGCCTTCGCCCCGATGGCCGATCTCGACGATGCCCTCGCGGCCGGCGATGAACCTCAGCGGCACCGGCGGCGCGTGCGCGGACGCCGCGATCGCCGGGCGCAGCGCCGGCTGCAAGGGATTGCACCAGAACGCATGCTTGATGTCGGTCAGCAACAACTCCTGGTGCTGCTGCTCGTGCTGCAGGCCGAGTTCGACCAGGCTCGCCAGCTCCGGATCGTCATGGCGCTCCAGCAAGGCCAGCACCGCCTCGTCCACGCGCCGGCGGTAATCGCGCACCTCGTCGAGCGAGGGGCGCGACAGCAGGCCGCGCTGCGCGCGCACGTGCATCGGGCCGACCGACTGGTAGTAGGAATTGAACAGGTAATGCCAGGCCGGGTCGCGCGGCTTCCACGCCGGATCGCGCGCGAGCACGAAGGTCTCGAAGAACCAGGTGGTATG
>CALCWL010000169.1 GCA_937906285.1 uncultured Rhodanobacter sp.
ACCGCCTTCGTCTACGGCCCCGGCGACATCGCCCAGGCGCACAGCGCCGACGAGTGGGTGGCGCTGGAGCAACTGCAGCATTACGCACAAACGATTTTCCGGATCATCGACAATGGACACGGCTAGGCACAACACCCGCAAGACCATCGTGCGGCTGCTTTCGAGCATGGGCAGCGCGAAGGAAATCCAGCAATACCTGAAGCGCTTCTCCGAGGTGGACGCCAAGCGCTTCGCCGTGGTCAAGGTCGGCGGCGCGGTGCTGCGCGACGAGCTGGCCGACCTGGCTTCGTCGCTGACCTTCCTGCAGCAGGTGGGGCTGACCCCGATCGTGCTGCACGGCGCCGGTCCGCAACTGGACCAGGAGCTGGCCGTCGCCGGCATCGAGAAGCAGACCGTGGGCGGCCTGCGCGTCACCTCGCCGAAGGCGCTGGGCATCGTGCGCCGCGTGTTCATGCAGCAGAACCTGAAACTGGTGGAGGCGCTGCAGTCGATGGACACCCGCGCCACCGCGGTGCCGTCGGGCGTGTTCATGGCCAGCTACCTCGACCGCGACACCCTCGGCTTGGTCGGCAAGGTGGAGAGCATCAACCTGGCGCCGATCGAGGCCAGCCTGCGCGCGAACTCGATCCCGGTGATCGCCAGCCTGGGCGAGACCGATGAAGGGCAGATCCTCAACGTCAACGCCGACGTCGCCGCCAACGAACTGGTGCGCGTGCTGCAGCCGTACAAGATCGTGTTCCTGACCGGCACCGGCGGCCTGCTCGACGAGCACGGCAAGGTGATCGATTCGATCAACCTGAGCACAGAGTTCGAGCAACTGATGGCGCAGCCGTGGATCAACGGCGGCATGCGCCTGAAGATCGAGCAGATCGCCGACCTGCTGGCCGGCTTGCCGTTGACTTCCTCGGTGTCGATCACCCGGCCCTCCGAACTGGCCAAGGAACTGTTCACCCACAAGGGTTCCGGAACGCTGGTGCGGCGTGGCGAGAAGGTGCTGACGTTCGATTCCTGGGACGGCATCGATCTGGCGCGCATGCGCACGCTGATCGAGTCCAGCTTCGGCCGCCGCCTGGTGCCGGACTATTTCGAGCGCACACGGCCGTTCCGCATCTACGTCAGCGAGAACTACCGCGCCGCCATGATCCTTGTCGAGGAGGTCGGCTTGCCGTATCTCGACAAGTTCGCCGTGCTCGACGACGCGCAGGGCGAAGGTCTCGGCCGCGCGGTGTGGCAGGTGATGCGCGAGGAGAACCCGCGGCTGTTCTGGCGTTCGCGCCACCACAACCAGGTCAACATCTTCTACTACGCCGAGTCGGACGGCTGCATCAAGCAGCCGCGCTGGAAGGTGTTCTGGTACGGCATCGACGAACTCGACACGATTTCCCGCTGCGTGGCGCATTGCGCGCAACGCCAGCCGACACTGGTGGATTGAGTCATGGACACGAACAGGAAAACGGCAGGTATCGTCGGTGCGCGCGGCCATACCGGCGTGGAACTGATCCGCCTGATTGCCGCGCATCCGGTGCTGCAGCTGGCCTTCGTTTCCTCGCGCGAGCTGGATGGTCAGCGCGTGGCTGATCATGTCGACGGCTACGCCGGCGAACTGCGCTACGAAAACCTCGACCCCGCCGCGGTGGCGGCCAGGCGCGCCGACGTGGTGATCCTGGCGCTGCCCAACGGCAAGGCGGCGCCGTTCGTCGAGGCGATCGACGCAGCGAAGCCGGACACGCTGATCCTCGACCTTTCCGCCGACTACCGCTTCGACAAGAGCTGGTACTACGGCCTGCCGGAACTCACCCGCGGCGAGTGGCGCGGCGAGAAACGCATCAGCAACCCCGGCTGCTACGCCACCGCGATGCAGCTCTCCATCGCACCGCTGAAGGATCTGCTGGCCGCGCCGCCGGTGTGCTTCGGCGTCTCCGGCTATTCCGGCGCCGGCACCACGCCGTCGGACAAGAACGACCCGGACAAGCTGCGCGACAACCTGATGCCGTACGCGCTCACCGGCCACCTGCACGAGAAGGAGGCCAGCTTCCGGCTCGGCGTGCCGGTGGAGTTCATGCCGCACGTGGCGCCGCACTTCCGCGGCCTTACCGTCACCGCCAACCTGTACATCACCCGCCCGCTGAAGCGCGAGGACGTGCTGCAGCGTTTCCACGCGGCCTACGACGGCGAGAACCTGGTCAGCGTGACCGACGAGGCGCCGTGGGTCAGTCGCGTCGCGCACAAGCACTACGCCGAGATCGGCGGCTTCGCCGTCTCGGCCGACGGCAAGCGGGTGGTGGTCGTGTCCACTCTGGACAACCTGCTGAAAGGCGCGGCGACACAGGCCATGCAGAACATCAACCGCGCGATCGGCGTCGACGAGTACACCGCCATCCCGCTGCCCTTGTAGGAGCCCGCTCGCGGGCGATGCTTCTACCTTGATGCATCAGAGCCAAAGCATCGCCCGCCAGCGGGCTCCTACATGAAGGAACCAGGACATCACCATGACCCAACCCCTCTGGCAAAAATCCGGCATCCAGATCGACGCGAGGATCATGCGTTTCCTCGCCGGCGACGACGTGATCCTCGATCGCGAGTTCTTCCTGCACGACATCGCCGCCAGCAAGGCGCACGTGGAAGGACTGGCGAACATCGGCGTAGTGAGCCCGGATGAGGCTGCCGCGCTGAAGCGCGAGCTGGATGCGCTGGCCGATGACTTCAGGAGCGGCGCCTTCGTGCTGGACGAACGCTACGAGGACGGCCATTCGGCGATCGAGGCGCGCCTCACCGAGCGCCTCGGCGACGCCGGTCGCCGCGTGCACACCGGGCGTAGCCGCAACGACCAGATCCTGGTCGCCACGCGCTTGTGGCTGAAGGACAAGCTCGAAGCGCTGGAAACGCATTGCCGCGCCATCGCCCAGGTTTGCCTGGACCGTGCCGCGCAGCCGGCGCTGTCGTTGCCGGGCTATACGCATCTGCAGCGCGCGGTGGTGTCGTCCACCGCGATGTGGTTCGCCGGCTTCGCCGAAGGCTTCATCGACAACACGTTGCGCGCGCGGCAGACGCTGGCGCTGATCGACGCCAACCCGCTCGGCACCGCCGCCGGCTACGGCGTGAACCTGAAGCTGGACCGCGCACACACCACCCAGGCGCTCGGCTTCGCGCGCATGCAGCTCAGCCCGATCTACGCGCAACTGTCGCGGGGCAAGTTCGAGATGGCCATGCTGGAGGCGATCGGCAGCGCGCTGCTCGACCTGCGCCGGCTGGCCTGGGATCTGTCGCTGTTCACCACCGCCGAATTCAACTTCGTCACGCTGCCGGCGGAGTACACCACCGGCAGCTCGATCATGCCGAACAAGCGCAATCCCGACGTGATCGAGCTGCTGCGCGCCAGCTACGCCAGCGTGGCGGCCGCGCGCACCGAGATCGAGCAGCTGCTGTCGCTGCCGTCCGGCTATCAGCGCGACCTGCAGTTCTCCAAGGGCTCGATCTTTCACGGCGTGCGCCATGGCCTGATGGCGCTGGAACTGGTGCCCGACCTGCTGGCGCGGTTTGAATGGAACGAAGCGGCGATGCGCGCGGCGATCGAACCGGCGATGTACGCCACCGACGTGGCGATCGAGCAGGCCGCCGCCGGCGTGCCGTTCCGCGAGGCGTATCGCGCGGCGGCGGAAGCCGCGGCGCCGGCGGGGCAGGGGCGCACGCCGGAAGGCAGCCTCGCCGCGCGCGTGTCGCCGGGCGCCGGCAATGACCTGCGGCTGGATGAACTGCACGCGCGATTGCGCGCACTCGACGACTGAACGAGGCATGGGCATGACGGTGATCGACACGATCAGCACGCGCACCGAACTGCCCGGCCAGGCGCTGCCGCCATGGCGCCGCGCCGTGTTGAAAGTGGGCAGCAATCTGCTCGCCGCCGACGGCGGCGGCCTCACGCCGCGTCATGCCGAAACCCTGGCCGGCTTCATCGCCGCCAGCCACACGGAGGGCCGCGAGGTGGTGCTGGTGTCCTCCGGCGCGGTGGCGGCCGGACGCGCGCTGCTGCGCCAGCATGCGAACGGCGGTGGCCTGGCCGCGCGCCAGGCGCTGGCCGCACTGGGCCAGGCGCCGATGGTCGCGCTGTGGCAATCGCTGTCCGCGCGGCCAGTGGCGCAGGTGCTGCTGACCCACGACGACCTGCGCAACCGCCGCCGCTACCTCAACGCGCGCGCCACGTTGCGCGAGTTGCTGCAGCTCGGCGTGCTGCCGGTGATCAACGAGAACGACACCGTGTCGGTGGATGAACTGAAGCTCGGCGACAACGACAACCTTGCCGCCATCGTGGCCGCGCTGGTCGACGCCGACCTGCTGCTGATCGCCTCCGACGTCGATGCGCTGTACAGCGCCGACCCGCGGCGCGATCCCGCGGCCGTGCCGATCGCGCAGGTGGCCGCGCTGACCCCCGAGATCGTCGCGATGGCCGGCGACAGCGGCAGCGCGGCCGGCACCGGCGGCATGCGCACCAAGCTGCAGGCGGCGGCGAAGGCGG
>CALCWL010000170.1 GCA_937906285.1 uncultured Rhodanobacter sp.
CCAGCCTGGCGGCAAACCCTCCGATGAGGTTGGCCAGCAAGGCGTGACCCAGCCATGAGAAGCGCCTTGCGACGACAAGGTTCAGCGGCGAAGTCGCGCGCAGCGCCTTGCCCAGCCTGCGCAGGCACACGATCGGCGCCATCGCGGCCACCAGTGCCAGCAGCAGGGCAGCGGAGAGTACGGCACCATCGAAAGAGGCTTTCGGCAGCAGATGCCAGCGCTCAAGCAGTTGCTGCGCCGAGCTGGAGTCCATCCGGGTCACGCCGCTGACTTGCCAGAACAGGAGTGCCAGGAGCAGCCAGCCACCCACGGTACAGAAGGCGAGAACGCTGGCGAACGACATGATGTCGTTGGCGCGCTGCTGGATGTGCGTCGTTCGCGCAGAGGCTTGTTCGGCGGCGGGCCGAAGGGATTCCGTGTGGGCGGCAGGCGACATGTGAGGCTCCGGGATGGCAGATAAATTATCATATAGCGATAATAAATATCTGCGCAAGAACTCGAACCCCGGTACGACGATGTGCCGCCGCCTTCGTTGAATCGCATGCGGTTCCGGGGGGAAGCCCGTCGGCGATACTGCCCTTACGCGCCGGCTTGCCGCCGCTGCCGCCGGCGGCGCTGGACCAGCCAGCCGCCACCGCAAATGACCAGGATGGCCAGGACATCGAGCGCGTATGCGGCCCAGGCGCGGGCGTCGAACCACCCGCTGAGCAGTTGGTCGTGGGCGATCATGCGCCCGGCGGTGATCGCGATCGCGGCTGCGCCGATGTACATGATGATCGGAAAGCGATCGATCAGTTTCAGGATCAGGGTCGAGCCCCAGACCACCAGCGGCACGCTCACCAGCAGCCCGATAATGACCAGGCCGAGATGCCCCTTCGAGGCTCCGGCGATCGCCAGCACGTTGTCCAGCCCCATCAGCGCATCGGCGACGATGATCGTGCGGAGCGCGCTCCAGAACGTGTTGCCGGCCTTGATGTCCGGGCCGTCATCGTCGCCATGGTTCAGCAGCTGCCAGGCGATCGGCAACAGCAGCAGGCCGCCGGCAAGCATCAGGCCGGGCAGCTTGAGCAGGAACACCACGATGGCGGTGAGCGCGAAGCGCACCGCGACGGCGCCGAACGTGCCCCAGAACACCGCTTTCTTCTGCAGGTGCTTGGGCAGCCGGCTGGCAGCCATCGCGATGACGATGGCATTGTCGCCCGCCAGCACGAGGTCGAGCAGGATGATGGTGAGCAGGCCGGAGAGAAAATCGGGAGCGGCGAGGGCAGCAAGGGTCATCGGGGGTTCCATGCGCGTCGGACAATGCGGCAGCCACGGACGCGCGCGGCCCGTGTCCGCCACAAAAGTCTTGTTCGCAGGATGGCTGCCGGACGACCGGAGCGATGGTTCGCTCGTGCTGACGATCGTCACACCGCGGAAACAGAGCTTGCCGCGGGAACTACTCCCTCTTGGGCTGGCGGCGATTGTCGCGGCGCGCGCGCTTCGCGGTCAAGCAACGCGTAGGGTGCCAGTCAGCTAAAATGGCGGTTTTCCCTCGCCACGAGATCCCGCCATGAGTGCGCATGACATCCGTTCCGCCGTCCGTCCCGATCCCGACCAGCCGCTGATCGACATCGCCGATTACGTGGTCGATTACCGGATCGATTCGAAGGAGGCCTACGACACCGCGCGCTACATGCTGCTGGACTCGCTCGCCACGGCCATGATGGCGATGAAGTTTCCCGAGTGCGTGAAGCACCTCGGTCCGCTGGTGCCGGGCGCCACGCTGCCGGGCGGCGCGCGCGTGCCCGGCACCAGCCATGAGCTGGACCCGGTGCAGGCGGCGTTCGCGATCGGCACGCAGATCCGCTGGCTGGATTTCAACGACACCTGGCTGGCCGCCGAATGGGGCCATCCGTCGGACAACCTCGGCAGCATCCTGGCCGTCGGCGACTACCTCAGCCGCAAGGCGGAGCGTGAAGGCGGCCAGCCGCTCACCGTGCGCGACGCGCTCGGCTACGCGATCAAGGCGCACGAGATCCAGGGCTGCTACGCGCTGCTGAACAGCTTCAACCGGGTCGGCCAGGACCACGTGATCCTCGTGCGACTGGCCTCCACCGCGGTGGCCACCGCGATGCTCGGCGGCAGCAAGGAACAGATCATCACCGCCGTGTCGCACAGCTGGATCGACAACGGCGCGCTGCGCACCTATCGCCATGCGCCGAACACCGGTCCGCGCAAGAGCTGGGCCGCCGGCGATGCCTGCCGTCGCGCGGTGACCCACGCGATCAATGCGGTGTATCGCGGCGTGGTCGGGTATCCGTCTGCGCTGTCGGCAAAGACCTGGGGCTTCTACGATGTGGCGTTCGGCGGCAAGCCGTTCGAGTTCGAGCGCCCGTTCGGCAGCTACGTGATGGAGAACGTGCTGTTCAAGATCAGCTATCCCGCCGAGTTCCATGCGCAGACCGCCGTGGAATGCGCCATGCAACTGCATCGTGAGGTGGCCGGCAAGCTCGATCAGATCGAGAAGGTCGTCATCGAGACGCAGGAAGCCGGTTGCCGCATCATCGACAAGACCGGCCCGCTGGCGAACTATGCCGATCGCGACCACTGCATCCAGTACATGGTAGCCGTGCCGCTGATCTTCGGCCGCCTGGTGGCCAGCGATTACAACGACGACGTTGCCGCCGACCCGCGCATCGACGCGCTGCGCGACAAGATGACGGTGGTGGAAAATACGCAGTTCACCCGCGACTATTTCGACCCGGCCAAGCGTTATATTGGCAATTCCGTACAAGTATTCTTCAAGGACGGCAGCCACACCGGAAAGGTATCCGTCGATTATCCGATCGGGCATCGCAAGCGCCGGGCCGAGGGCATTCCCGTGTTGCTGCAAAAGTTCGAGGCGGCCATGCGCAGTCATCTGCCGGCCCATCGGGTCAAGGCGATCATGGATGCCACGCGCGATCCGGCGCACTTGGACTCCTTGCCGCTGCATCAGTTCCTCGGCCTCTTCACGTTATAGGCACGGCCGGCATGGAAGATTCGGTCCGGTCGGAGAGGAACCACGCTTGGCGGCAGGTCGTTTACCCAGTCTCGCGGCCTTGTGAAGGGGTTGGCCCGGCACGATCACTTACCTGAACGATTTTGCACCGAATGGCCGAGGAAGCGTATGCGACAGCTTTGCGTCTTAACGTTTTTGCTACAATGCGTGCCGCTTGTCACAGACACGCCAAGCGCGGGCCGGTAGGGCCTTGAGTCACCAAAGTTCTGACGTGCGACTTTCTGGTATGGGTCGAACGGACTCAAATTTTAATAATCGAGGAGACACCTGATGAAACGTAAGGGCTTGTATTTCCTGATCGCGCTCGCCCTGGGCGGCGTAGGTGCCGTTCATGCACAGGACACGGCTGCGGCGCCGGCTGATGCCTCGAGCAGTGAAGCCGTCTCGTCCTATGACGGGCGCTGGTATATCGCGCCAACGGTGGGCGGCTACGTCAATGACAACGAGCGCGATACCAACAGCCGCCAGATCTACTACGGCCTGGGTTTCGGTCGCTTCTTCTCGCCCAACATGTCGCTCGATTTCTTCGTCGACCGCACGAAGCGCAAGATGGACAAGGGCCCGGCCCTTGGTGGCGGTCTCAGCAGCGATTCCTGGGCCAGCACCAATGTCGGTGCGGCTGCCCGGTTCTATGCCGGTGACTGGAATGCATGGCGCCCCTACGGCATGGTTGGCGTGATGGGCAGCCACCACCAGAACAAGCTGGACAATGGCTGGGCGCCTGCTGCGCAATTGGGTGCCGGCGTGTCCAAGATGGTCACCGACAGCACCAACATCCGGCTCGAAGCGGGCTACCGTTTCGACTGGGACAAGGACACTCATCCAGCCAACAGCAGCTACGGTGACTGGTTCCTCGGCTTGACCGTCGCCTCGCGCTTCGGTGCGCCTGCCGCCGCGCCCGCGCCGGCAGCGGCACCGGTTGCTCCCCCGCCGGCCGATTGCTCGACCCAGGACAGCGATCAGGATGGCGTGAACGATTGCGAGGACAAGTGCCCGGCTACCGCTGCCGGCACCATCGTGGGCCCGGATGGCTGCGCGCAGAAGGTGGTGATCGACCTGCGTGGCGTGAACTTCAAGTTCGATCGTCCGAAGGCGGGTGAAACCGACATCTCCAAGTCGCTCGCCGAGCCGACGGCCGACTCGATCTCGGTGCTGAACCAGGCCGTTGACACCTTGCAGCGTTACCCGCAGGTGCATGTGACCGTGGCCGGCTACACCGATTCGAAGGGCACGGACGCGTACAACCAGAAGCTGTCCGAGCGTCGCGCCTCGATCGTCTACAACTACCTGACCAGCCATGGCATTGATGCCAGCCGTCTGGAAGGTCCGATCGGTCACGGCGAGAGCAACCCCATCGGCGACAATGACACCGATGCGGGCCGTGCGCAGAACCGTCGTACGGAGCTGCAGGTCCAGCAGTAATCGACCGCAGCAGCAAACAGGAAAAGCCCGGCTCCGGCCGGGCTTTTTTTTCCTCGCCGATTCTTGTTGTCGCGCGGCCTCGACCTATACGCTTGCACGATGTCCCGTCCCTCTTCCATCCACCCGGCGCGCAGGGCCGGGGTGCCCCCTCCGCCGCGGTACGGGCTTGCCCGCGTGTTGTCGAAACTGGGCGTGTGCTCGCGCAGCCAGGCCGAGCAGTGGGTTCGTGCTGGCCGGGTCAGTGTTGACGGGCGAGTCGTCCGCGACCCCTGGCATCCGACCCTGATCGATCGACAGCAGGTTGCCGTCGACGGCAAAGTCGCGGGTCAGGCCGAGCCTGTCCACGTCGCCTTCAACAAGCCGCGCGGCATCGTGGTCAGCGCGGCCGACGAGCATGGCCGCGCGACGGTCTATACCGCCTTGGCGGCTGCAGGACTGCCCTGGCTGGGTCCGGTCGGCCGATTGGACAAGGCCAGCGAGGGACTGTTGCTGTTGAGCAACGACACCCGTTGGGCGGCTGCCATCACCGACCCGCTGACGCATCTGGAGAAGACCTATCACGTCCAGGTCGCGGGTTTGCCGGATGCTGCCGTGCTGGCCGCGGCGCTGGCGGGCGTCGAGGATGCCGGCGAGCGGCTGAAGGCGCGCCGCGTCACGCTGCTGCGTGCAGGTGCGAAGAATGCATGGCTCGAAGTGGTGCTGGACGAAGGCCGCAACCGGCATATCCGTCGGTTGCTGGCGGCGTTGGGTTTCGACGTGCTGCGGCTGATCCGGGTGGCGATCGGCCCGCTTGCGCTGGGCGAACTGGCGAAGGGTCAATGGCGCCGGCTGGACGAGAGCGAGGTAAGGTTGCTGGCGGCGAATCGGCCGTGAGGGCGGCAGGGCCGAGCCGCGGTCGTACCCACCTCGTTATCGGCGCGGAATCACGCCCAGCGTCTGCCCGACCTTGGTGAAGGCCGCAATTGCCCGATCGAGATGTTCGCGGGTATGCGCGGCGCTCATCTGCGCGCGGATGCGCGCCTGGCCCTGCGGCACGACCGGATAGAAGAACCCGGTGACATAGATGCCTTCGGCCAGCAGCGCGGCCGCCATCGCCTGCGCTTTCGGCGCGTCGTGGATCATGACCGGCACGATCGGGTGCACGCCGGGCTTGATGTCGAAGCCGGCCGTCGTCATCCGTTCGCGGAAATAGCGGGTGTTCTCCTTGAGCCTGTCGCGCAGATCGCCGGCGCCGGCCAGCATGTCGAACACCTTGATTGCCGCGGCCACCACGTGCGGCGGCAGCGAGTTGGAGAACAGATAGGGGCGCGACCGTTGGCGCAGCAGTTCGACCACTTCCCTCGGCCCGGTGGTGAAGCCGCCGAGCGCACCGCCGAGGGCCTTGCCCAGCGTCCCGGTGAAAATGTCGATCTTGTCCATCACGCCATGCAACTCGGCCGAACCGCGGCCGGTGTCGCCGAGAATGCCGGTGCAATGGCATTCGTCGATGTGCACCATGGCGTCGTACTTCGCGGCCAGCGCGGTGATCTCGTCAAGTTTGGCGATGAATCCGTCCATCGAGAACGCGCCATCGGTGGTGATGAGCTTGGTCCGCGCGCCGGCCGCGTCGGCCGCCTGCAACTG
>CALCWL010000171.1 GCA_937906285.1 uncultured Rhodanobacter sp.
GCAAGCTCCCTACGCCGGTATTGACCGGATCAGGTTCCAAGGGACTCTCTCAGCCTGGCGTTTTGCCGGGCACCCCCGCTTCAAGACCGTTATTGAAACATGGAACGGACGTCCATGGCGAATCGGCGAACCTCACGCCAGCGCGCGGATGCCCAGCAGCAGCGCCTGTCCCGGCGCGGTGGCGAACCATGCCGCGTGTCCACGCAGGAAGGTGTCCCAGGCGACGTCGGCGTGCGCCGGCGCATGCGTGATGGCGTGGAAATACTCCACTTCGGACAGGGCGAAATCCACGTGGACCAGCGGCAGCAGGTCGGCCAGCAAATGCAGCTCGTCGCGCGCGAGTGGACGGACCTCGCGATAGCCTTCGATCAGCGCGCGGGCGATCGGCAAATGTGTCGCCGCCTCGCCGTCGTCCAGCGTCAGCCAGGCGATCGCGTTGCGTTCGATCGCGGTGGCGAGGTCGAACAGCGCGCAGTTCGCCGCGGCCAGGCCGAAATCGAGCACGGCGGTAATGTCGGCATCGTCGCCACTGCCGCTCCAGCACAGGTTGGAGGCGTGCCAGTCGCCGTGCGTCCACAGGCGCGGTTGCCGCGCCAGCGCCGGCTGCAGGTTGGCGTGCCATGGAGCGAGCAGCCCGGCGAACTCGCGTTGCCACGGTCGGCCATGCAGGTAGTCGGCAAGGCCGGATCGCTGCGGCAACTGCGATTCCAGGGCCGCGACCGGATCGGTCGCGGCGATCAGTTCGCTGCGCGCCACCAGGATATGCGTGCTGCGCTGGGGCGCGAGGTAGTCGGCGGCGGCGTCATGCAACCGAGCCAGCATGCGGCCGGCGCGGCGCGCGTGACGGGCGTTCGGCAGCGGCTGCCACGAGATCAACTCGCGGTACAGGTCGACCCCCGCGGCGCGCCGATGCACTTCGTAGACCCACTCGCCGATGGCGATGGCGGTGTCGCCGTCGGCGTCGTGCAGCACTTCGGCCAACGGCAAATCGTGCCGGCGCAGATGCGCAATGTAGCGGTGTTCCTCCGTCAGCGTGGCGGCCGAGCGCACCCGTTGATGATGACGCTTGACGAACAGCGTGCCCGCTTCGGTGTCCACCAGGCAGGCCGCCGAAAGCGGCCGCGGACTATGCCAGAGGACACGGTGCAAGGCACCGGCTTGCGGAAGGCGGCGCAGCAGCGAGCGCAGTTCGGGCGCGACGAGCGCCGGCCAATCGGGCGCGATGTCGTCACCGGCCAGGCCATGCACGAGGTGATCGGTGTCGGAAGGCGCGGTCGGCTTTGGCATCCCCGCGATTATCGCCCAGCCGCCGCGCCTTTCGGCCGACGGCGTTTTTCGCGTCTAATGGCGCTCTTTGCCCGAGCCCGTGCGCATCCCATGAGTGCCTTGCTGCTGTTGTTCGTCTGCCTGCTGCTCGGCGTCGTGGTGGCGCGCTTCGCGCGGCCGCCGGCGGGCATCGTGCAGGGCATCAACTGGTGGGTGCTGAACGTGGCGCTGGCGGCGCTGGTGCTGGAGCTGATCCCGAAGCTGAAGTTCGATGCCGACCTGTGGTTCCTGGTGGCCGCGATGTGGATCACCTTCGGCGGCGCCTGGCTGGTGTTCGGGCTGCTCGGTCCGCGGCTGGGCTGGTCGCGGCAGCGCACCGGTGCGCTGATCCTGGTGTGCGGGTTGGGCAACACCGCCTACATGGGTTATCCGATGGTGCAGGCGCTGCACGGCAAGGCCGGCCTGTCGCTGGCGGTGGTAGCCGACCAGCTCGGCGCGTTTCCGGTGCTGGCGTCGGCGGGCATCGTGGTGGCATCGCTCTATTCCGGACGCACGCCGCAGTTGCGCCCGATGCTGCGCCGCGTGTTTTCGTTTCCGCCGTTCCTGGCCCTGTTGCTCGGCATCGTGGTGGGCCGCCTCGGCGGCTGGCCAGCGTGGCTCGAGGGGGTATTCGCGCCGATCGGCGCCACGCTGACGCCGCTGGCGTTGTTCTCGGTCGGCCTGCAGTTCAGGTTCCACCCGGGCCAGCGCCAGTGGGGCGCGGCCGCTTGGGGGTTGGGCTGGAAGCTGCTGCTGGCGCCGCTGCTGTGCTGGCTGCTGGGCACGGCCGCGGGCGTGGAGGGCCTGGTGCTCACGGTCGGCGTGCTGCAGGCGGCGATGGCGCCGATGGTGTCGGCGGCGATCCTGGCTGACGAGTACGGGCTCGATCCGGCGCTGGCCAATACCGTGCTGGGCGCCGGCATCGTGCTGTCGCTGCTGACCGTGCCGCTGGCCAATTGCCTGATGGCCGGTGCGGCGTGACAGGCAACGCCTTGCA
The DNA here is from genome assembly GCA_937906285.1 of uncultured Rhodanobacter sp. Lineage (GTDB taxonomy): Bacteria > Pseudomonadota > Gammaproteobacteria > Xanthomonadales > Rhodanobacteraceae > Rhodanobacter. The sequence continues at coordinate 2,303 of CALCWL010000171.1, forward strand.
GATGCTTGCGTCGCGGGCGCGCTGCGTCGAGACTGGACGGGGATTTCCCGGGGGAAGGGGCTCGCGTCATGTCCGGCTTTGAGCTGATACGGCGGATTTTCGGCAGCGAACACGGCGAACGGCGTGCGGTGCCGCGCAGTGGCGTGCCGAAGGAAGCGCACATCCTGGTCGTCGACGACTCGCCGACCATTCGCGCGGTGCTGGGCAAGATGCTCACCCAGGACGGCCATGTGGTGTTCAAGGCGGCCGACGGCGAGAGCGCGCTCGAGCTGGCGCGCAACGAATTGCCCGACCTGATTTTCCTGGACATCGTGATGCCCGGCATGAACGGCTTCGCCGTGCTGCGTGCGCTGCGCCGCGAGGCGCTCACCCACGACATCCCGATCGTGATGATCAGCGGCAACCTGCAGGCCACCGAGCAGTTCTACGTGCAGCGCTTCGGCGCCGACGACTTCATGAAGAAGCCGTTCGGTCGTGGCGAAGTGTTCGCGCGGCTGCAGCACCTGACCCAGTCCGGCCGCCTGGTGGTGCGACCGCGCACCAGCGTGCCGGTGGCGGCGGTCGAGCCGGCACTCAGTGCCGACGAACAGGCAGCCATTCCGGACATCGCCATGCCCGATCCGCAGGACCTGGTACCGCCTCCGGGTGAAACGAACTGAGCGGCATGCCCGACGAACGCGGCGAGCTGCGTCTCGACATCTGGTTGTGGGCGGCACGCTTCTTCAAGACCCGCGGTCTGGCCCGCACGGCCATCGAGGCAGGACGGGTGGAACTCGGTGGCGCGCGCTGCAAACCTTCCCGGGCCGTGCGCGTCGGTGATCGACTGCAGGTCAGTCGCGGGCACGAGCGCCTGGAGCTGGACGTGCTTGCGCTGGCATCGCGGCGCGGGCCGGCCAGCGAGGCGCAGTTGCTGTATCGGGAAACCGAGGCCAGTCGCGAGGCGGCCGAGGCATTGCGCGAACAGCGCCGCCTGAGCGGCGCGGCGCTGGACCATCCGGCGCATCGGCCCGACAAGCAGGCGCGCAGGCAATTGCGAAAGATCAAGGACTTGCGCTGACAAGTTCAGGCTGAGTACTGCGTCGCACATTGCCGGGCGGGTCTGCGCGAGCATGCACTCGTATCCACGAGTGCGCCCCGCGCGCACCACTCACGACCCGGGGAGAAGGCATGGACGGACTGACGCGCATCAGTGGCATCGGCTTCATCAGGCGCCTGCTGGGCGGGCATGCGGCCGAGCCGCAGCACGTGCAGACCACGCAGGGTGCGCGCATGCTGGTGGTGGACGATTCGCCCACGATCTGCGCCGTGCTCGGCAAGATGCTCAGCCAGGATGGCTACCACCCGCTGAAGGCAGCCGACGGCGCGGCGGCGATCGAGCTGGCGCGCAGCGAGTCGCCGGCGCTGATCTTCCTCGACGTGGTGATGCCCGGCATGAACGGCTTCAGCGTGCTGCGCGCGTTGCGTCATGACCCGGCCACGCGCGACATCCCGATCATCATGATCAGCGGCAACCAGCAGGCCACCGAACAGTTCTACCTGCAGCGTCACGGTGCAGACGACTTCATGCGAAAGCCGTTCGATCGCGACGACGTGTACGAGCGCATCGGCAACCTGGTGGCCGCCGGGCGGCTGCCGGCCCGCGACACCTCGGTGGTGGCGAACACGCTGCTGTCCGCCTTGTCGGCGGAGGCGCTGGACGGCATCCCCGACATCGCCATGCCCGATGCGGGGGCGCCGGGGGCCATCGAGCCGCCATTGCCGCTGCATCGCGTGGCGTGAGCTGACGCGCTGCTCATTCCAGCGACTTGAGGCGATAGAGCGCATCCAGCGCTTCGCGCGGCGTCAGCGTGTCCGGATCAAGGCGTTCCAGCTCGCGCTGTGCGGCCGAGGGCTGTGCCTGGGCGAACAATCCCAGTTGTGGTGAAGTCTCGGCGGTGGGTGCCGAGCTGGCGTGCTGGTGCATGCCACGTTCGAGTTCGGCCAGCGTGCGTTTCGCGTCGCCGATCACCGATTTCGGCAGGCCGGCGAGGGCGGCCACCTGCAGGCCGAAGCTGCGGTTGGCAGGGCCCTCCTTCACCGCGTGCATGAACACCAGTTGCTCGCCGCGTTTCTGGTCGTGCAACTCGACCGCATCCAGGTGCACGTTGGCGATCGCCGGGAACTCGCCGGCCAGTTCGGTCAGCTCGAAGTAGTGCGTGGCGAACAAGGTGTAGGCGCGGCAGTGTCGCGCCAGGTGCACGGCGGCGGCGCGGGCCAGCGCCAGGCCGTCGTAGGTGCTGGTGCCGCGGCCGACCTCGTCCATCAGCACCAGGCTGTCGGCCGTGGCATTGTGCAGGATGTTGGCCGTCTCGCTCATTTCCACCATGAAGGTGGACTGGCCGCGCGAAAGATCGTCGCCGGCGCCGATGCGGGTGAAGATGCGGTCGATCGGACCGATCACCGCGCTGGCCGCCGGCACGTAGCTGCCGATGTGGGCGAGCAGAACGATCAGCGCGTTCTGGCGCATGTAGGTGCTCTTGCCGCCCATGTTCGGGCCGGTGATCACCAGCATGCGTCGCGTGTCGTCGAGGGTGAGGTCGTTCGGTTCGAACGGTTCGTCGCGCACTTTCTCCACCACCGGGTGGCGGCCGCGCTCGATCGCGATGCCAGGCTCGTCGGTGAGTCGCGGCACACTCCAGTCCAGCGCCTCGGCGCGTTCGGCCAGGGTGGCCAGCACGTCGAGTTCGGCCATTGCACCTGCGGCGGCTTTCAGCGGGTCCAGCCGTTCGGTGAGCGTGTCGAGCAGCGCCTCGTACAGCGCGCGTTCGCGCATCAGCGAGCGCTCCTTCGCCGAAAGCACCTTGTCCTCGAACGCCTTCAGTTCCTCGGTGATGTAGCGCTCGGCGTTCTTGGTGGTCTGCCGGCGCGTGTAGTGCGTGGGCGCCTTGTCCGACTGCGCCTTGGTGATCTCGATGTAGTAGCCGTGCACGCGGTTGTAGCCGACCTTCAGCGTGGTGATGCCGCTGGCAGCCTTTTCGCGTTCCTCCAGCTCGACCAGGTACTGGTCGGCGTGGGTGGACAGGCGGCGCAGTTCGTCGAGTTCGGCGTCGTAGCCGTCGGCGATCACGCCGCCGTCGCGCTGCATTACCGGCGGCTGCGCCACGATGGCACGGGCCAGCAGGGCGGCGGTGTCCGCGTGGTCGCCGATGCGCTCGACCAGGGCATGCAGCAACGGGCTGTCCAGTTCCGCGATGCGGGACCGCAGTGCTGGTGCGCTGAGCAGGCCATCCCTGAGCGTGGACAGGTCGCGTGGCCTTGCCGAACGCAGTGCCACGCGGGCGAGGATGCGCTCCAGATCGCCGATGCCGCGCAGCGTCTCGCGCAGCGTTTCGTGCCGATGACTGTCGACCAGCATGCCGATCGCCTGGTGGCGCCGGCGCAGCACCTCGCGCGAGCGCAACGGACGGGTCAGCCAGCGACGCAACAGTCGCGCGCCCATCGGCGTCACCGTTTCGTCGAGCACGCCGAGCAGGGTGTGCTCGGTGCGCCCGCTCGGATGGGTATCCAGCTCCAGGTTGCGGCGGGTGGCGGCGTCCAGCGCAATGGTTTCGCTGGCGCTCTCCACCGCCATGCCGGTGAGGTGCGGCAACGCGCTCTTCTGGGTTTCCTCCACGTAGCCGAGCAGGCAGCCGGCGGCGGCGACCGCCAGCGGCAGCTTGTCCGCGCCAAAACCGCCGAGGTCGTGGGTGCCGAAGAAGCGGTTCAGTTCGCGCCGCGCGGCGTCGCCGTCGAAATGCCACGGCGGGCGC